>JADFIX010000008.1 GCA_022566435.1 Planctomycetota bacterium | reverse complement strand
TGTCGCTCATGCAGGTTTCCCAGGCCTGGCGAAAGCCCTGCGCCAGGCGTCCGTCCGCATCGGCCTTGAAGTCGGCGACCAGCGCGTCGACGTCGTCCGGCGTCAGCGCCCCGCCGCCGGCCAGGGCCGCGGCCTCGAGTCGGGCGGCGAAGGCGTCGAGCGCGGCATGGACCAGGGCCTCGATGCGCCCCGGGCCGAGTGGCCGCCGGTCCCCTACCTGGTCGGTCAGCGCCTGATTTTCCCGCATGGGCGCGACCCTATCGGAAATTGGTTACCGGTTTATTGACCGGCTTGTGCCTATGCCACGACGTTGACAGGCCGGACCGCGTTGCTACCTTGCGCACCCCACCAGGCCGCGGGCGACCCAACCATGACCGATTCCCTCGTCATCGCGCTGGCACAGCTCAACCCCAGGATGGGCGACCTGCAGGCGAATCTGCGCAAGATCCGCGATGCCCGGGCGGCGGCGGCCGAGGGCGGCGCCGACCTGGTGGTCTATTCCGAGTTGGTGCTGTGCGGCTATCCGCCCGAGGACCTGGTGCTGAAGCCGTTCTTCCAGGACCGGATCGAGGCCTTCGAATCATGTTTTTCCGGACCACGAATTGAAAGTGTTCTGACAGTGGACATGATCGTTCTAACATGCCTAGAAAGCCAATAGAGAATGATGGAATTGCCGTGGATTGTGCCCCGACGGTCGCCATCGACAAGACCAATGCAGTGCGAGAAAAAGACCTCTGACGATGAAGCGACGAACACTGAAAGTGCGCCGGCTGCCGAACAGGCTCGCCGGCGATCCGGCTCGTGTGATCGTGCGTCCCTTCCTGCCCGGCGCGATCGATCGCGTGTCTTCGATCACCGACCGGCTGGCCAAGCTTTCCGACCAAGAGGTAGGCCGGCTTCTCTCGAAAGTGTTGACCTCATTCGGCTCCCGTCATCGTGATATTCAATCGGTTTTGCTAAGGCATTACCAACGCGTCCGGCCGCATCTCGACGGTCGTGCCCCCGATTCCCTTGCACGTCGCCTGTTGATCGGCTCCTGTGTCACGAGCGAGTATTCACTTGAATCGGTTGCGCTTTTCAATCCGTCTATCGTGGAGCACCCCGACCAAAGCGGTCTCGCACCCGGTGCGGTGCGCTTCGTCATGAGCGTTCGGGCATGTGGAGAAGGGCACATTTCATCGATCGAGTTCCGAAGCGGAATCGTCCAACCCGGCGGAAAGATCGATTTCGATCCTGTCGCACCGACCGCTACGCCTGCCCTGCCGGTGGAGGACAGGTTGTACGGCCGCGAAGCGTTCTTACAGAAACTGAGCGAGATGCACGCCCGCCATTCGTTTGAACAACGACTCGTCGGCAGCCTGGGCGAGACGTTCACCTTCGATCAACTCCGCGCCGCCATCGACGGGGTAAGAGCCCAGTTCGCCGGAATCGACAAATTCGACGAGCAGGCGAAAGACGTTCTCTGGTTAGCCCGCTCCAACTATCACTTGGATTTTCCACCGGAGTCGGATCTGTCGGAGCGGGTCATTTTCCCGGTGACCGAGAATGAAAGCCGCGGCATCGAAGACGCCCGATTCGTGCGATTCATCGAGCCGGACGGGCGGTCCGCCTACTACGCCACCTATACGGCATACAACGACGTGCGAATTTTACCGCAACTGATTCACACGGAAGACTTTCTCCATTTCGAAATTCATACGCTGAACGGCTGTTCGGCGCAGAACAAGGGGATGGCCCTTTTTCCGCGGCGCATCAACGGCAAGTACTGCATGGTCGCGCGACTCGACGGCGAGAACCTCTTTCTTCTCCGATCCGACAACGTGTATTACTGGGACGAGGCGGTCCCCCTTTGCCGGCCGACACTCGCGTGGGAAGTGGTTCAGATCGGAAACTGTGGCTCCCCGTTGGAAACGGACGCCGGTTGGCTCCTGCTGACCCACGGCGTCGGACCTATGCGGCAATATTGGATCGGGGCTTTGTTGCTCGATCGCGATGCCCCGACAACGGTTCTCGGCCATCTCGAAAAACCCCTCCTCGCGCCCCGGGCAAGCGAACGTGACGGGTACGTACCCAACGTCGTCTACTCCTGCGGGGCGATGATTCACCATGATACGCTGATCATTCCCTACGGCGTCGCCGACACCTACACCCGAATCGCCACCGTCCCGCTGCCGGACCTTCTCGCTCACCTGAAATCCTAGCGTCCACACGCACCATCGACGGATCAAATCGTTACTCTCTTGCGGACCGAAGCGCGCCCATCATCTTTGACCCCGAACAGCTTCAGTGAAGGCGGTCACCTTTACTGGGTCCTTTCGGCCCGGTGACGATTCAACGCCGGAACTCACGTCGACGCCGGCCGGGCGGACACGTCGAAGGGCTTCGGCTACGTTCTCGGCATTCAAACCACCGGCCAGGATCTGCGGCGGCCAGTCGACAAGTCGGCCTTTTTGTTGCGCGTTCTCAATAACCGGCCAATTCGCGCGTCGCCCCGTACCGCCGAGTTGCCTTTCCGATGACGCATCGAGCAACAGGTACGTCGGTCCGGCGGTGGCGCAGTCGCTCAAAAACTCATCGGCGGCACGAATCGAATCCTCGTCGGCGATCGCCTGCACCTTGATGGTCTCGAATCCCTGCTGCTCCGCTCGTTGGATGATTCTCGGCGCGACGTGGCCATAAAGCTGCAAACGGCGCACACCATTCGGTTTCAGATTTTCAATAATTTTATCAAAGCTTGTTTCGTCCTCCACGGACAGCAGGAACACGGCGCGAGACGGATCGTCGAGACCATCGAGGATGGCCAACGCATCAGCCAGGCGGATTTCTCGCGGCCCGCCCACGAGATTCAGCCCGATCCAGTCCGCGCCGTTTTGCAGGGCGAACCGCGCATCGTCCTTACCGGTGCAACCGCAGATCTTGATGATGGTGCTATTGGACACGTCGTACCCTCGAAAGACGCCCTAGAGCCAAACCGACGCCTGTAAGTGGATCAAGCGATCGATGCACGATTCAATGGGCTATGATACGCTGCTTCCGTGAGCAGTCGAGAAGCCGAAGGGGTGCGCGTGTCGCGCGTGAGCATGCCGGTCAATGGTACGCTGGCCGTCGTCAAGCTGGTGGCCGACATCACCGGCCACTCCTATGCCCGCATCGCCGACGCCGTCGTATCGCTCGGTGACATCGTCAGTTCGATGATTGGCGATTGGTGGGGCCAGAGGCTGATGTTGCGCGGAGACCGTGGGCAACTCGTTCCCGGAGGCGGCTAGAGCCAGATTGGCATCGCGGCGCGCCGGGAGAGCGTCCAGAAAGGTACGAATCACAGCGTAACAGGCGGTTTGCGCTTGAATCGAGCGGTTCGTTTAGGTATGATGGCGGCTTGAGGCCTGACAAATGGGAAGTCCCGGTCAAGACGTGAGAAACGAAGACACAACCGTAGAACAGCACCGTTGTCCACACAGGTTCGGCATCTCTCCCGGAGCCAAAACGATGCTCATCCCAAGACAATGTAAGGTCAAGACTCCTCATCTAGTGGTGGGCCTTCTTATATGCTTGGTGGCGCGTTCGGTACAAGGTCAACCATGCTCGGTCGAGGAACGACAAAAAGTCACAGGTATTGATACGCTCAGCAACGATCAGTTTGGCACCGCGGTTTCGATCGGACGTGATTTTGCCGTCGTCGGTGCTCCCAACGAAGGCCATACTGCGCCATTCAACGGCAGCGGCGCAGCATACGTTTTGCGACGTGACCGTAATGGCACACCTTTGGACTCGTCAGACGACCTGTGGATACACCAGGCCAAGCTCGTCGCATCAGACCTAACTGTGAGTGGTCATTTCGGCAGAAGCGTTGCAATGACTGACGGGCTTGTCCTTGTAGGTGCGACTCGAGACAGCAGAGAGATCAGGAGCTCCGGCGCCGTGTACGTGTTTCAACACGACGACCATGACACGCCGGCAGACCCGCGCGATGATTCGTGGCTGGAGGTGGCGAAGCTTGTTCCACTAGATGCGACGCCCGGTGACGTCTTCCGCTGGCTAGGTATGGCCGTCCACCGCGACACCGCGATTGTCGGGGCCGTCGGCGCCGGTAATTCCGGCGGCCAGCAGCAAGACGGACCTGGGGCGGCCTATGTCTTTCGACGACATAACAACGGCACACCGGATATATCGACTGATGATTACTGGTTTCAGGAGGCAAAGCTCCTGGCATCGAACGCAGCGCGCCGCGACCAATTCGGCAAGGCCGTTTCGATCAGCGGCCAATGGGCGGTGGTCGGCGCACCGTTGCGGGGCCACAATTGGGATGGCGCTGCCTATGTCTTTCGGCGGGATCAAGGCGGTACACCCTCAGACCCGAACGATGACGTTTGGACCGAGCACGTCGTGCTTTCGGCATCGGAGTCTGCAAGAGAAATGGGGCAATCAGTCGCCATCAGCGGTAACCGACTGGTCGTCGGCGCGCCCCGAGAAATATTCGGACCGGGTGCGGCGTATGTCTATCGGCGTAATGCCGACAATACGCCGGAGGACGATAGCGACGATTCATGGACCCTGGAGGCAAGGCTTTTCGACGACTCGGTACGGAGTTTCGGCGCGGCCGTCTCCATCTATGGGAATGTCATCGCCATCGGCGGCAGTCTTCCCGTCGGCGTTTTTTGCGACCCCATATGATGCGGCACCGGAAAGGTCTTTTTTTATCGTCGTAATGGCATCGATTGGGTTCTCGAGGGGGCCGTCGTATCGGGGCGCGATCCGGCATCCATTCAGGATGGTTTTCCCAGTTCCATCTCACTCGATTGCGATACGGCGGTGGTCGGGGCTGGATTTGATCATGACGGCGGTTTCTTTGCCGGGGCGGCGTTCTTCTACACGCTCGACTGCGGCGATTGCGACGAAGATTGCAACGCGAACAGTATTCCGGATTTGAATGAATTCGATTCGGATGGAGACGGGATTATTGATGAATGCGATGGCTGCCCTCTTGACCCTGCGAAACTCTCGCCCGGGCTCTGTGGATGCGGCATAGCCGAGAGCAATGACAGCGACGGCGACGGTCTCCCCGACGCCTGCGACGCCTGTCTCGATTCAGACTTGGCCAAGTTGATCGCAGTCGAAGAATGCCCGACCGGCGTACCCAACCAACTACTTAACGACGGGTGCACGATGAATGATGTGCTGACCGAATGCTCCGTCGGCGCTCACAGCCATGGCGAGTCGACAGCCTGCGTCGCGCGCCATACCAACGAGTGGCGGCGGGGGGGGCTGCTATCCGGTAAGGACGTCGGCCGCATCGCCCGTTGTGCTGGCAGCTCGAACGAACGTAGACCGTCGAAGCGCGTCATCGAAGGCAGAACGCCCGGCAGGCAGTGACGAAACGCCTGCATTACAAAGTGCGCTTTTCCCGTGGTTCCAGCGTTGATTACCGGAGTTCGTCGACGGTCTTCCTGGAACTGCCGCTTTGGGGTCTATGTCCGGTTCGTGCGGCTTATCCACTCATATGCTGTCGACTTGACCCTCCACGTCGACCCAGACTGCGTCGTCTCGGATCTCCGCCGGGTATCGTTTCACGCGGGCCATATCCGTATGGGTGCAGATTCCCGTCTCCAAATCGAATTGCCAGTTATGCGACGGACACGTTACTATCGAGCCGTCTACTTCTCCGCCGGACAAATTGCCGGCGGAATGGGGGCAGGCGTTGTCGATGACGATCACCCGCTCGGGGCTCGAAAAACGAAAGACGGCCAGCTCGCGTGCCTGAAACTCCACGAACGTCCCACCCTCGGCGTGGCAGCGGGATAGGTCGATCAGCTTTTCCAGGGTCATTCGTCTCTCACGTAAGCTTCGTAAGCCGTAAACTCGTATATCGTAAGGAGTGTCGCTTTTGCTGGAAAGACTCGGTGTAGTCCAAAGTCCGGCGGGCGACTACAATTACGTGATCGAGGAGGATTTTGCCATGCATGTCATACTGGATTTGTGCGTCGTACCGTTGGGCGTGGGCGTTTCCGTTTCGAAGTACATCGTTCGTTGCGAGAAAGAGCTTAAAGCCTGTGGGCTCGAGCCCCTTCTACATGCCTACGGCACGACGATCGAGGGTGAATGGGAAAAGGTCCTCGGGGCTGTCAAACGATGCCACGAGGTACTCCACGACGAGGGTGTTCCGCGAATCTCCACTTCGATCAGGCTCGGCACGCGTACGGACCGAACCCAAACGGCGGCGGACAAGGTTCGTAGCGTCCAGGAAAAACTCGAGGCGTAAGGGACACCGCGCCAACTTGATTCGTGAGCCCCGCACAGGGACTCTCTTCGCCGATCAAGGGGCCGTGCGGCTACGCCCGCCCTCGAGTGCTTTGGCCCGGTCGCCGTTTTCGAGGAACAGTTCCACTTCTTCATCGGTCATGTCCACGTTGCGACGGACCATCATGCGTGTCGCCGCGTCGAGCATCAAATCCACTTTCCCCGTCGCCAGTCCATCCTCGGTCAACCACCCGAACGAAGGGACGAATTTGGGCAACAAGCGAGTGGTGGCAATCATCGCCGCAAAGCCGATCACCGCACCCGTCGGAATCGAGGCGTTGATCCCGATTTTGGCGTGGTCACCGATGACGCAGCCGAAAAACAGGGTGCCGGTGTCGACCTCCGAGCCGCCAATCGGCACGCGAACCGTGCTGTAAGTATTCTTCAAATCGGAGTTTTCCGCCCCGGCGCCGATATTGACCCAACTGCCGACGTAGGCGTGGCCGAGAAACCCGGAGTGCTGCTTATTGGCATAGCCGTCAAGGATGCACGTGTCGATTTCGCCCCCGATTTTGCACATCGGACCGATCCCCACGCCGCCGTGAAGGTAGGCATGAGGGTTCACGCGAGTGCCCGGACCGATGTACGCCGGCCCTTCGAGGACAACGTAGGGCCCGATCAAAACGTCATGGCTAATGTAAACGGGCCCGAAGGAACCGTCGATCACCGCGGTGGGATGGATTGTCACGTTCTGTGCAATGTGTATCGAATCTTTACCAACCAGCAAGACGCGGGCATCCAGTTCAGACTCGATGACCGCCTCCGATGATCGCCAATCCTGCACCAAGAGCTCGCCCACATGACCAATGATATCCCATGGATAGCGGATCATTCGACCGCCCACTTCCATGCGCGGGAGCCCGCTGAGAGCCTCCTCTTCAGCGGAGTGGTCCAAAAAATCGTTGGGACGCAGGCCATCCGCCAACTTTCGGTCGACAACGACGAATGCCACCTCGTCCCCCACGACCCCGACATGCGGCGAAGGCGAAAACTCGGGCGTTTCGTCGACAAGCCACCGACTATTGACCAGAACGCCGCCCTCTTCGATCGGCTTATTTGCGGGAGCACCGCAACGATGAGCGGCCACCGCCGCAAGCCACGCGTGTGACCAGATGCCCACAATGGGGAGGCCGAGACGCTGGGCGGTTCGATCCAAGAGAAGCTTCCGCCCCAAACGAAGTTCGCCGATGGATCGCCAAAGAGTCAGCGGAAGAAGATCGGAAAAACCTCTGTCATCAAATAGGACGATGCCTTTCATGACAGAAAGTATACATCAGGCTGGAGTGAATGCACGGATCGTGGCTCGGCGGTCCATCTCCACAACCCGAACCCGCCGCATCCCACGAAGTGGCAGGCCCCACGGTGGAAAAAAGAACGGGCTTGCGCCGAAAGCGCAAGCCCGATATCTTTACGTCACGCCCGGAGCAACCGCCGTAATGCCGGTGGGAGCCCCTTGGCAGAACCCTTATTTCAACGTGGGTGGCTTTCCGCAACTCAGACCGCCGACCTCGAAAGGAGTCGGTACGTCGTTCGTTGACCGACGAAAGCCTCCTCGGGTTCTCATATCGGTTCGGCCAAATAGTTGGCTCCCTGCCGAACATGAAAGTCACACCGAGCAGACATGTGTATTATAGCCAATCGACGTTCGCGAGAAAAGGAAAAACATGCGGGCTGCCAAGGAAGAGTTTCAGGAGGCACGTGCCAGGGAATAGAAGTGGCCCCGAGGGAAGTGCGGGGCCGAGCATGCCATGTAACCTATGTTGCCGCCGGGAATTACAGCATGACCCGTACCGGCGCGCCACGTGCGTGTCGAAAACGAAGCGCCCACAAGATAATCATCGATCGAACGTAGACTCGTTGGACGAGTCTGGCAGACGCCGGTATAGAGGGCTTTGATCCGAAAGGATCGATCGGCTGGCTCCTTATGATGCATACGGAAAAGAGAATCCGAGCCCGACTGGAGAATCGGAAAAGCGGCATGTGCGGCGCCTTCCTGCCCTATTTCACCGCCGGCTTTCCCGACGCCGAGGCGACGGCAGCCTTGATTCGCCACGCCGACAGCTTAGGAGCGGCAGTTGTTGAACTCGGGTTTCCCTTCTCGGATTCCATCGCGGACGGCCCGGTGATCCAGGAGTCCTTCCATTACGTTCTCGAGAACGGGCACAAGTTGGAAAACACCTTTCGTTTGGTGTCGCAAGTCCGCAAAAGCGTGGCGTGCGGCCTCGTGGCGATGGTTTCCTATTCGATTGTGCACCGATTCGGCGTGGATGCATTTCTTGCACAGTCGGCGGCCGCCGGATTTGACGGCGTCATCTTGCCCGACGTGCCCGTGGAGGAATCTTGCCTAGCGGTGGCGGCCGTCACCCGTGCCGGGCTTTGCCATATCGGATTGGTAGCCCCAACGACATCCCCGCAGCGGCGCATCGCCATCGCCAAGAATTCGACCGGATTCGTATATCAAATTGCAGTCTCGGGGATTACCGGAGAGCGGGCTCGCTTGGCGGACGATCTTCCGCAGTCCGTCGCCGAACTTCGTCGGGTCAGCGGTCTCCCGGTCTGTGTCGGATTCGGGGTCAGTTCCGCGGATCATGTCCGCCAAGTATGCCGATACGCGGACGGGGCCATCGTCGGCAGTGCGATCATTCGAAGAATCGACAATGCGTTACGCGCGGGCCTGCCGCGCGATGAGTTGATTCGCAGCGTCGCGGGATTTTTGGACGAACTCGCGTCGGGGCTGGTCGAAGAGTCCTAGCGGTCGGGATTTGCAGGTTGTGAAGTCGCGGGTACCCATGCCTCAGGGCACAGAAGCGTCGGCATTGCCCATCGACTCGCCGGTCTTATAATGGTACCGATCGAGTGTGACCAAGGGCGCGGTACCCGCAGTCGCTCGAGTGTGGCGCCTCGCCGACGTAGGCGATGGGCGCACCGAACGATGTCGCGGCTCGACAACCAGGTAGAACGTTTTTCTGCGAACCGATAAGCGCGAGCCTATCGAAAAGGAGCATCCCATGGCAAACGACGACCACGCGTCGTCCGAGGGCGGATGGTTGGAGGCAAGCGGGCTGCTTCAGCTGTTTCGCGTACTGGGACTCGCGGTTCAACCCGCAAAACTCGGCATCATGCTGGGTGCCATCATAATGACATTTGCATTAGGAACCGTCCTTGACTGGTTCTGGACGGCCAACGGCGGTATCGGCGAGGACGCCGTCGCGGCATTCATCATCTCCCGCGCCGACGACGCCGCGTACCAAGATCCGGAGGGTGAGCACGGCATATTCCACGTTTGGCGCGAGCATGAGCGAGGGTGCATATTGGGCCTGATGGCATCGTCCGTCCCCTTCGCATCCGTGGCGGCCGGCACGTCCGTCGGAATCTACGTGCAAACCCATTCCGCCGCACAGCCGCTGAGCAACTTGGCCGCCGCGGTGGACGGATTCCGGTGGCTGTTTCGAATGCATCCTTTTTACTTCGTATTGTTTGGTGCGGGATGCCTGTTCATTTGGTCTCTGGCGGGCGGGGCGGTCTGTCGACTGGCGTCCGTGCAATTCGCACGCGACGAAAAGCTCGGGATGCGACAAGGCTTGGCATACGCTCGCGCCCACTTGTTTGATGGATTCGTACTTGCCCCTTGTATTCCGCTGGGCTTCATCGTAGTCCTGATGCTGGCGCTGGCACTGTTCGGCGCCTTTCTGCGTATCCCGTTTCTCGGCGATCTGCTTGGCGGCATACTGTTCGTGCTTCCGATTTTCGGCGGTATTGCCATCGCCCTACTGATGATTGGCACCCTCGTCGGCGGTCACCTGTTTTGGCCCGCAGTGGCCTCGGAAGGACAAGACGCCTATGATGCTTTTTCCCGCGGTCTAAGCTACGCCTTCACCAAGCCGTGGAAAACAATCCTCTACGCGGTCATCGCCACCGTCTTCGCCGGCATTTGCTGGTTATTCGTCAATCTGTTTACCTTCCTCGCCATGACCCTGGTGAGGAGTATTGTCTCATGGGGAACCTCTCCCTTCGGCTGGTGGCGCCGTGGCACCGGAGACGCGGCGGCGGCCAAACTGGAGTTATTGTGGCCGCTCGCGGGCCCCAATGCGCTCTATCGCTGGCCGGATACCGCGAATCTCGCCTGGAACGAGTACATTTCGGTTTTCTTCATCGCGGTTTATGTCCTACTGGTGATCGCCGCGATGTGGTCGTTTCTCGCCTCCTTCTACTTCTCTGGATGCACGGTGGTCTATTTCCTGTTGCGCCGGGATGTGGACAAGACGGACCTGGACGACATTTATATCGATGAGGACGATGACCCCGGCGACGCGGAAATCCCGTCCAAGACGAACGCCGCCCCGGCGCCGGTGAGTGAGGGAAACATTCCCTTGCCCATCGTCGATGCCCCAATCCCCACCCTGACACCGGCCACGGACGCAGCCGAAGATACGGGCGACGAATCCCCGCCGGGCAACGACCCGGAAGATGACGACACGGGGCCGACCGATTCGAAGTCGAGCTAGTGTATCGCCAAGGTGGATTCTGCGGGTGTGTTGCGTTCCGTACGGCGAGCGTGAGCGACCCGGCTCTCGGTCAACCCGCATATTTGAGGTTGGCGATATACTCGCATACGATTCTCCCAGCGTCCGCTCGATTGTAGCCTCGAAAGACCACCAAATCCGAGGGTACCCTGCGAGCCGACGATGAACCGGCAACGATCGGCGCAGGTATAATGCGTAGAAGAATGTTTGCGGGGCGTCGTCCGGTGGATGAACATGTTGGCACGGACGGCAACTCTGGGCAGGAGGCAATTCATTCGTGAATGCACGACGAGACATGTTCTGCCTCAACTGCGGCTACAATTTGCGCGGCCATTCAGGCGATCCCGTTCGTTGCCCAGAATGCGGACACACGAACCAACTCGCGGATCTGGAGGTGCCGGCCGAACTCATGGTCCGCGCGCTGCGCCGCATGGAAACGGGCGCCGCGCTTTGCGGTGCCACGGCGTCAGCACTTTTTTATTGGCTCCTGCCGGTGTTGGCCGTCATGCTCTTCCAGCTGCATCCACCGCTTCCGTTGTACATCTGGGTGTTTGTCTTTGCGGCGATAGTCGCATCGGTCGTGTTCTGGATCGTCGGCGTCTTTTTCTTCCGCGCGTCGTGCGGAGGCAAACAAGGCTGGTTCGGCGCGTTGTGGCGGTTCAATGCGTTGGTATGCCTGGTTGTCGGCATGAGCGTGTCGGTCATCTTTCTCCTGTGGTGGGGTTGGCTTGTCGTGAAGGCCTCCGGCCCCGGGATTCCCGTGGCAGAGATTATTCTGGTGATTGTTTGCGCGCCCGGTCTTCTATTGGGAACCGTGTGGCTCTACCGTCGCGCCAAGCACATGATTCGCCGCTTGCAACGCGAAACCGCCGCCTATTACGCCCGCAGCCATTGGCTCACCGACCGCGACTAGTACGATGTTACATAAATCGTGCGAGTATCGCCACTATTCCCGAGCCGCATGCTTCAGCTTGCGCGGCGCTGCGAATGCCCGTGTGACGATCGATTCCGGGGACGCCGCGCGGGCTAACTAAAGCCCGCGGCTCAAGTTGTCGTGGAACTTGTGAAACAGGGCACTAGTATGACAGCGCTAGGTTTCGCCCCGGTTAGCTGCTCGACGCTTGGCCTTTCGTTTTCGGCTTTCGTATCAGGCGTGGTTGCGGGCTTGGTAGTACGTGCATCGGGCAGCGATTTCATCCGGCGAGCGCCACGTACGCATCCAAAGGGTCCACGCCAGAGCGTTGGCCGCTTCGGCCACTTGCTCCAGCGTGATCCGCTGATTTTCCCCCCCGAAGCCGTTGCGTTTGAGCAGCCAGGAAGTACATCGCCAGTCGCGAACAGAACCAATGACGTAAGAGACTGCGATAGGTTCGCACCTCGAACGCCCCAAAGCCGGCCTCTTGTTTGGCTCGTTCGAACCACAGTTCGATCTGCCAACGAGCGAAGGCCGCCGTCAGCAGGTCGCACAGGGGCACACTGGCCGCAGCGTTGCTGATGAAATACTTGATCTCGCCCGTGTCCACGTTGCGGGCCACGATCAACGCATACCGTCGATCGGTCGGACGCGACGGGCGTGGACGGGCAACCACCATGTGCACGCGGGCCATCTTGACCTCCCACACAATCGGTCCACGGGTGGCATGACGCACGGTCACGCGCTGCCAAGGCGGCTCGCGAAAAAGGGGGCTGAAGCGACAGAGGTTGTCGACACGTTTGGGCCGGTGCGCCTTCTGCTGGGACCGACAGGCGGGCCGCTTGGCGAAAACACGAAAATTCCTCGGCACCTCGCCGATGGCCTGCTGTCCCATCGCGTCCAGTCCGAACCAAAACTGCGGCACTTTGCCGTAGTCCTCGTCGAACACCGTGAACCAAAACCGTACGCCGTTGGCCATGGACCGTTTGAGCTGATCCAAGGCGATCCGCCACTTGGGGCGATACGTGACCTCGTCGGGAATGTGCGCCTTGCGGCATCGATCGCGGTCCTTCGCCCAGTTCTCCGGCACAAACAGATCGCTGGCCAGCGCACAGTTGAACGGATTGCTCGGATGATTGTCGCTGTACAACAAGTGCTGGCCCACCACGCAGTTGTCGACCTTCCCCTTCTCGCCGCACCACTGTCGGGCCACCCCCGGCGTCATACGCCCCTGTTTGGCATGCCCGCTGGCGTCGATCACGCCGATCGCCCGTGCACAGCCGTGCCGGTCCATCACCACACGATGCAGATGATCGTTGGCTCCCTCGTGGTCCCACTCCAGAAACGAGAGAAACTCCTGCAGCGTTCGAACGGCCGCCCCCGCGGCCAAAGCGATCGGCTCGATGCTCTTCCGCTTCAGATCCGCCATCAAGCCCAACACATACGCAACCAAGTGTCCGAAATTCGAGGCCCGACGCAGATAAGGCCGGAATGTCTCCAAAAGCGCAGCCAACTCCGGCTGCAGGGATCGAATCTGATCCGCAGTCATGATTGAGTCTCCTGATTGCTTGCTCAGGAGAGCGCGCTCTCGGAATCAACTGCAACAAATCCATCGGCTCGACATCTCCACACGCTTGAGCCAGAATAGCGCTGTCATACTAGGCAACGGGCAAGCCGCGGCGACGGACGCGGAAAACTGTGATAAGGAGGCCGACGATGAGAAACCGAACAAAAACGCAAGTACTGCTCGCGGGTGCGGGCGTCGCCGTGGTCATTGTACTCTTGACGGTCGTTGGAGCCGTTGGGGCCGGCGATGCCCAACGTGACGGCGTGAATACGGCGACCGGCGCTACCCCACAGGCGCTTGAGAAGCTCAGTCGATTAAGCTGGATGCACGGTGAGTGGATCTCGAAGCAGGACGGCGACACGCTTCACGAAACATGGAGCGCACCGCACGGCGACTCCATGATGGGCATGTTCCGCTGGATCAAAGGCGACAAGGTTTGGATATTCGAGTTGATCACCATCACCGCGGACGGCAACGACGTCGTCTTCCGGCTCAAGCACTTCAGCCGTGGCATGGTGGGTTGGGAGGAAAAAGACGAATCGCTTACGGCCAAGCTAACCCACTTGTCGGAAAACAAGGTGATTTTCGACGGAGAACGAAAGGGCAAACCGTTGCGCTTCACGTACGAAAGGCAAAACGGCGATCTCGTCATCCGAATCGGAAAGGATTCACCGACCGAATTACGATTCCAGCGGCATAGCATCAAAAATGGAGCGGGCGGCAAGTAGAAGAGGCGGCCCGTGAATTCGCTTTACGAAGTCGCGGGCGTCACGCCTGGGCGGACCCGACGCCGGGCAAAGCAGATCTTCGCGCTCACCAGCAGAAGCAGCGCGAGCACGGCCAGCCCCCATTCCGACACGGTCGGGATGGTGTGTTCGCACGCGTCGTCGATGCCGTCCTCATTTTGGTCACCAAAACAAGGCAGTGAATCCCCGGGACAAACCTGTGCGCCCGTTGGAACACCACCCCTGTCGTCACAACATATCGGATCGTCTTCGACACAGGAGCCATCCGGTAGGCAACAGGCCTGTACGGGGTCGTCTCCTGGAAGGCATCCGGAGAGACACGACGTTCCCGAGCCCTGTGGGGTTCCACCCACACCCGCGCAAACGGACGGCGACGCATTAGCACAAACACCACCGAAGAAAGTGGTGCAGCACGCCTGCCCCGGCTCTTCGCAGGCATCCCCGATTCCATTGCCGTCGATGTCCCCTTGTCCAGGGTTCGCATCCTCTGGACAATTGTCACAGACATCGCCGATTCCATCACCGTCGCGATCCTCCTGCCCTGGGTTACCGATTTCTGGACAGTTATCGATGCAATCTAGTGCGCCGTCGCCATCGCTATCGGCGTCCCCCTCTCCACAACCACATATCCCCGGCGTGACCTTGTCCGGGTCGGTCGGACACTCGTCGCCGCACGTACCATCAACGCCGTCGTCATCATCATCACCTTCACAGGTGGTGTCATCGCCTTGGTACTCTCCGTTCATCGCGGCACATTGTCCCTGCGAATTCCCCGCACTGCAGGCACCGCCTCCCTGACAGCACACACCAATGGCAACCCCGCCGGAGCGACGTAGAGAATCAGATATCGTCAATAGGAGAGGATCAAGACTGGAAGTGTTCGAAAATCAGGCGCGCTGTTCGTTCTTGAGATGCCTACGTTACGACAATCCCTCTCGGTTAGGTACAGAAAACCTGCGTCGTGCGGCGTACAAGCACGAAACTTGTGCAATCGCACAAGATCTACGCCGGTTCCCATGCGAGGTCGACAATGGTGTTTGTCGGCAGAGACTCGCCCGCGAGACAATCGCCACCCCACATCCCGAAAGGAGATGGGGTACCCGCCTGAGTGCCGCAGACTCACCCACAAGAACGAAATCGAGCACGCGAGGCACGCGCTCGGATGTATCCCGCGCGAATGGGATGCGC
>JADFIX010000721.1 GCA_022566435.1 Planctomycetota bacterium | reverse complement strand
GCTCCGTTCCCTCCCTCTTCGGATTCGGTCTCGGAGACGGTTCCTTCCAGCTGGCACCGGCCATCACGGACTTTTAAAGATAAGTCGGATACATCCCAATGAAAGGCGGCCATGATCTTGATCAGCGCCACGAAGCCCGCCATTTTCGGCACGAATCCGAGCATACCTGCGACCGGCGAGGCCGCACCTTCGTAAACATCGGGCACGTACACGTGAAACGGAACGGCCCCGACCTTGAACGCGAGTCCGGCAAACACGAGCATGAGCCCGATCACCGTGATCGAACCGATCGCCGGCCCGAGAGGCATGTTCGACGTCGCGATGCCCCCGGAAAATGACCAGATCGTCGTTGTCCCGGCCGCGCCATATAAGAATGACAAGCCGTACGCCAGGACTGCCGTCGACAACGCCCCGAGAAAAAAGTACTTGACCGCGGCTTCCGCCGCCCGCCGGTCGTCGCGGCTAAGGGCGATCAACACGTAGGTCGGCACGCTGACCAACTCAATGGCGAAGAAAAGTACAATCAAGTCGTTCGCCATGGCCGTCAGAAGAACGCCCAATAAGGAAAACAGAATGAGTGCCATATATTCGCCACGTTCCGGGGCGACGGGTTGGCGCCAATTCACCAAGACGATCAGTAACCCGGTCGACAACGTGATCAGGCGCGTATAGTAGGCCAGCGAAGTAATGGAGAGACCGAACGCCGCATATCCTTCAGTGGGATTTCCCTGCCTGTGCGTTTCCCACAACGCGAGTCCGAGCACGAGCAAGGCTAGGCCCGAAACCCACGTACTGCGAAGCGACAACTTGGTCGCGCCGGCGGCAAGTACCAGGCAGGCGCCGACCAGAAGAATCAACTCCGGTGCAAAGCGAATGAGTTGAATGTCAGCGGACATGGTCGACACCCTCCTCGGCGCTTTTGACGGCTACCGACGCACCGAATTCGAATGTCGCCGAATTCTCGGACAACACCATCTCAACGGAATCCTGCGGCTCCGGTCCGTCAAAGCGGTCTTCGATCATCACAACATCATCGATCGAATTTTGATCGGACTTCGTGAAGACCGACCCTGCGGTCTTGAGTAGCACGTGTTGTCTGATCGCGACCTCGAAGGTTTCAAGCAGCGGATAGGGATAGACGCCGATGAAAATGCAGCACGCCGCGATGGGTGCGAGGATGGCGATCTCCCGCCGTGTCAGGTCCTTGGTGAGCCCCGCCGACGTATCCGGCGTGTTCGGCGGCTCTTTCAGTGGGCCGAATAGCACGCGCTGGCACATCCACAGCATGTATACCGCTCCGAGTATGATGCCTAGTGCCGCCGGTATGACATAGCCGTAGCCCAGCGGGCCGGCGGCGCGCAAGTCGGTGGTCGAGGGCGAAGAGGCCGTCCCCATCAAAACCAGCAGCTCGCCTACAAAACCGTTCAAACCGGGTAACCCGATACTGCACAGCGTGAAGAACACCAGAAAGAACGCCATCCACGGCATCGGCCGGGCGAGACCGCCGATCTTGTCGATATCTCGCGTGTGGTATCGCTCGTACATGAAACCGATCACCAAGAAGAGCGCCCCGGTCGACAGGCCGTGATTGACCATGTAGAGCACCGCGCCGCTGACCCCGATCACCTTGAGGCTGAACAGTCCCAACATACAGAACCCCAGGTGCGATACGGAGGAGTAGGCGATGAGTTTCTTGACGTCGCGCTGCACCCAGGCCGCAAGCGCCGTATAGATGATGCCGATGATGGCCAGCACCGCGATGATCGGCGCGAGTTGAAAGCTGGCGGTCGGCAGAATCGGAATACAGATACGGCAAAATCCGTAGGTCCCCAGCTTCAGCAGCACGCCGGCCAAGATGACGCTGCCGGCCGTGGGCGCCTCGGTGTGTGCCAAGGGAAGCCACGTATGAAACGGGAAGAGCGGCACCTTGATGGCAAAACCGGCGGCGAAGGCGAGGAACAGCCAGAACTGGACGTTTGGCGAGATCTGCCCGTCTGTGGCCATCTCCGTCAGCCGCACGAAACTCAACGTGACGTAGCCTTCCGTGGAATACGTATAGTACGCGAGGAATACGATGCCGGCGAAGGTCAGCAGGCTGCCGGACAACGTATAGATAAAGAACTTGTTGGCCGCATATCGCCTTTGCGGTCCGCCCCAGATGCCGATAAGGAAAAAGAGCGGCAGAAGCGTGAATTCGAAAAACACGTAAAACAATAGCAAATCCTGTGCGCAGAACACCCCCAGCATGCCCACCTGTAAGAGCAGAATCAAACTGTAGTACTCGCGTACACGCTTGCGAATGGAGGTGCTGCTGGACCAGATCGCCAACGGCGTTAGAAACGCGGTCAGCACGACCAACCAGATGCTGATGCCGTCGACGCCCACGTGATAGCCGATGCCGTCGACGCCGCTACGGTAGTTGGTGCGCTCGCGAAAATCCGAATCGGACGTGTCATAAACGTCCTCGGCTTCGAGCCAGGGCGCACTGAATGAAAGATGATACAAACGGCCGCCCGGGCCGGTTTGAGCCGGTTCGTCGTAGAATTTCACGGTAGCCAGAATCGCCAGCACCAACGTCACCAGCGCATAGAACAACGCGCTTCGTCGAACGCCGATGTCATCGCCGCGCGGCGGCATCCACAGCAGAAGCACGCCCAGCAACGGGGAAAAGATCAGGGCTGTCAGTATCCAAGTTTCCAAAATCGAAGTCCTGAAAGCACGCTAGGTTCCGGACCAAAGTACCCATAGCAGGAGGATCGCCGTGCCGACCACCATGCTCAGACCATATCCCTGAATCGAACCAGCTTGTAGCACGCGAAGTAAATACGCGAGCCCGCGCGGCACGGCCGTCACCAGCCAGATCAGCCCGTCGATCAGGTAATCATCCAACCCGACACAAATCTCGCCGCCCTTGCGAGCCGGTTCGACAATGACGTCCTGGTAAAATTCATCCACGTAGTACTTGTTCCACAGCCCGTCGTACGTCTTAGGCGCCGATGCCCGCACCAGCGGAGGAATCCAAGGTTGGCGTAAATACAAGATGTAAGCCACGAAGATCGCCACGATCGCCAATCCGCCGGTGAGCACCATCAAGCCGTAGGATTCCCAAAATCCGTGGCCCGCATCAACCCAGTGAAGCTGCACGGGATTGGCCGCCACAAACGTCTGCTCGAACACAGGCTCGAGAAAATG
>JADFIX010000720.1 GCA_022566435.1 Planctomycetota bacterium | reverse complement strand
GAACACGTGTCGAGCCCGAGTGAAATCAAGGGAAATCCGCGCAGCCGTAATAGCCCCGGCATTTATTCTCGTTGTTATCCACAAATGTTGATCGCCCAACGTTGGTGTCTTCGCTATCTTGACGCCGAAGGCGTCAAAACAACGTAGCCCAGGGTCAGCGGAGTCGCCCTTGCGACGAAGCGCCACCCTGGGTCTGAGTTCCAGACCCACCACAACCCTGAAGGGGTTGCACAAGAGTGTAGAACCCTTACAGGGTTCATGTGTTTTTTGACATTTCAACCCAGCGTGCGCTGCGCGACGCTGGGCTACGATGTGGAACCGCGTTGCGGTTCATGGTCTTGTTTTTGCCGTCAACCCGTCGGACGATACGGCACGGAAACGTTGTCGGCTACATTGACCCAAACATGGATGTGCGGCGTGCCGCGGAAGTACCAGACGAAAGACGGTCCTTCCAGCCGCCAGTTGTCCCACACCCCATCGTCGCCGATATCGCCGTCCGTGTAGAAGGCCAGGCTGCACTTGTCGAGACCGCCTTGCCGCTTGAGGCATTGCCGCACCTCGTCCTGGTCTTCCGTGCGAAACGGGGCGACCAGCGTCTCGAGGACCTTCTGCAGCTCCTCTTTCTGATCGGCGGCCAATTCGGTTACAGGAATGCCGGGATACTGACCGTCTTTGCCACGGAAGCCGACCTCCGATTCGCGCGGCAGTTTTGCAACGAGGGCCTGCTTCCGCTGTTTTCCTTCGAGCATCTGAAAAGCCTTGTTCGCCGCCAGCCCTTGGTGCCAGAAGATATTGCCTCTGTGGTCTGGCGGCTCGACGCCAATTGTGTGCCCATAAAAAATCGGGCCGCCGAATGCCACGTGGTCGGTCGTGTTTCCATCAGCCCGCAGAGTCATGTGCCGGTGAAGGGTAGTGGGTGAGTTTGTAGATTCGTAGGGCAGGCTGTGCCTGTCGGAATGCGGTATGCGCGTCATGAAGCTGAAATCCGCCTTTGTCTCACCACCCTGCGGCAGGCACAGCCTGCCCTACAACATTCTCACAGTCTAGCCAGAAAAGAAGCGGGAGTCGCGTACGCGCGGCGTTGGGCAGTGTCCTTATTGTGGTGCAGTCGTCTCGGCTGCTCATTGCAGGCGGGACGCCTGCGCCGCAAACGGCCAAATTACAAATGTCGCATCCGCAGCCAATCTATGCCAAGACTTCCTGGACAACCTTTCCATGCACATCGGTCAGACGAAAATCGCGACCTTGGTGCCGAAATGTCAGCTGCTCGTGGTTGATGCCCAGGCAGTGCAGAATGGTGGCATTGAGATCGTGGATATGGACCGGGTTCTCCAGCACGTTGTAGCTGAAATCGTCCGTCTCGCCATACACGATGCCCGGTTTGATGCCCCCGCCTGCCATCCACTTTGTGTAACAGCGCGGGTGGTGATCGCGGCCGTAGTTCGTTTTGGTGAGGCCGCCTTGGCAATAAATCGTGCGTCCAAACTCGCCACCCCAAATGACGAGCGTGTCGTCCAACATGCCTCGCTGCTTCAAATCATTGATCAGCGCGGCGCACGGTTGATCGACGATCCCACATTGACGACGGATATCTTTGGGTAAGTTGCCATGTTGATCCCATTGTCGGATGAACACCTGCGTGAATCGCACGCCGCGTTCTGCCAAGCGGCGAGCGAGCAGGCAGTTGGCGGCGAACGTGCCCGGCTTTTTGACTTCTGGACCGTACATCTCCAACGTGTGGTTCGATTCGCGCGAAATATCAGTCAGTTCAGGCACCGACGTTTGCATGCGATAGGCCATCTCGTACTGGGCAATTCGCGCTCGAATTTCCGGGTCGCCAACCTCGGCGTAACGCTCGCGATTCAGCTTCGCCAGTTCGTCCAGCATGCGGCGCCGCATCTTGGCAGTGATGCCAGCCGGATTGGAAAGGTACAGCACCGGGTCGCCCGTTGATCGCAGACTAACGCCTTGATGACGCGTCGAAAGGAAACCGGCTCCCCACAAGCGCGCGTACAATGCCTGTCCTCCGAATCCACCGTTGACGGTCGAGTGCAGCACGACGAATGTGGGCAGGTTCTGGTTCATGCTGCCCAAGCCATATGAAAGCCACGCGCCCGCGCTTGGGCGACCAGGCAGCTGACTGCCGGTTTGGATGTACGTGATTGCCGGGTCGTGGTTAATCGCCTCGGTATTGATCGTCTTGATGACGGCCAGGTCATCCACCACGCTCGCTGTGTGCGGCAGGAGTTCACTGACCCACGCTCCGTGTTTGCCGTGACGCTGAAACTTCATTGTCGATGGGGCAATGGGGAACCGCTTTTGCCCCGATGTCATCGTGGTGATCCGTTGTCCGTTGCGGACCGAATCGGGCAAATCCTTGTCGTACCAATCGTTCATCTTGGGCTTGTAGTCCCATGTGTCGAGTTGCGACGGGGCGCCCGACATGAACAGGTAAATGACACGTTTGGCCTTGGGAGCAAAATGCGGAAGACCGGGCATTCCGCCTGTCTTGGACGTCTTGTCCGTTGGCGCGGCAAACAGGTTTGGGTTCAGCAGCGAGGAAAGCGCTACCGTGCCGATCCCGGCGGCGGTGCGGCCAAAAAAATGGCGACGCGTTTCGACCAATTCGGATTCGCGGAGCGGATGCATAGCGTTTCTTTTCTAACCTCTGGTGACGGTTTCGCTTAGATTCAAGAGCAGATGGGTGATCATTGTCCACGCGGCGAGTTCGTTGGCGTCAAGCGATTCGTTGCGCGGCGACTCGCCTGCGGCCAACAGTTTTTTGGCCAATTCAGGATTGGCTTTGAACTCGGCATGGTAGTCGTTAAACAGCTGTGTGACCGATTGAAGTTCGCTCGAACTGGGGTGCCTCGCGAGTACCGAGCGAAACGTAAAAGTGACCCGCTGACCAACGTCGGCACCGCCCTCGCTCATGACGCGCTCAGCGAACTTGCGAGCGGCTTCGATAAACTGCACGTCGTTCATGAGTACGAGTGCCTGCAGCGGCGTGTTTGTGCGGGCGCGGCGCACCTGGCAGGTTTCGCGATCGGGTGCGTCAAAAATCGTCATCGCCGGTGGCGGCGACGTTCGTTTCCAGAACGTGTACATACTGCGCCGGTAAAGTTTTGAACCGGTGTCCTGTTTGAATACGGAAGTGTTGCTTCCACCAAACCCGACCGGTTTCCAGAGTCC
>JADFIX010000719.1:2106-3197 GCA_022566435.1 Planctomycetota bacterium | reverse complement strand
AAGTCGGATCGTACCTATAAGAATGGTAAGAAACGCAAAGACCAAGACCAGACGGTCGAGATCGTCATGCACCTGGGTATCGATCCGAAACACGCCGATCAGATGGTGCGCGGTACGATTGCTTTGCCGAAGGGGCTGGGGAAGTCCCGAACGGTGATTGCTTTTTGCGAGGGCGATTTGGCGGAAGCTGCCAAAGAGGCCGGGGCTGTGGAGGCGGGCGGCGACGATCTGGTCAAGAAGATTTCCGACGGTTGGATGGATTTTGATGTCGCCATCGCCCATCCGTCCATGATGGGCAAAGTCGGTCGCTTGGGGCGTGTTCTCGGACCGCAGGGCAAAATGCCTAGCCCCAAGGGTGGCACCGTGACGCCTGATGTGGCGGCGGCGGTGAAGGACTTTTCTGCCGGTCGCCTGGAATTCCGAAACGATGCCGGCGGCAACATACACCTTCCGGTGGGTAAGGTCAGCTTCGCGGCGGAGGATTTGAAGGAGAACATCGAAGCGGTCGTCAGTACGCTCGTCAAAATGAAACCTGCCGCTGCGAAGGGGTATTATGTCAAGCGGATCTGTCTATCCGCGACGCGGACACCATCGGTGACCGTGGAGGGTGCCACGTAATTTGATGGGGCCCTTGTGGGCGAACGGATTTTCTCTGCGAGTCAAAACGATGAATCGGACGTAAGACATGAGCAAACCGGTAAAAGATCTGATCACGAACGAACTCCGCAAGCGATTCGAGGGCGTAGAAGAGGCATGCGTCGTCGACATTTCCGGCATGTCCGTGCTCGAACAGGAATCGCTTCGCGCCGCGCTTCGTGAGAAATCGGCGAAGTTGCGCGTGATTAAGAACAGCATGGCCCGGCGGGCATGGAAAGATACAGTGTTGGAGCCGCTAGGCCTCTCGCTCACAGGGCCCTGTGCGATGGTGACGACGTCCGAGTCGTTGATCGAGGCCGCCAAGACGCTGGTCGCAGCCGCCAAAGAATATGAATCGCTGTCCCTTAAAGAAGCGATGATCGAGGGCGACCCCAATCTCGTCTTGGTGGCAGCGCTCGCCAAAATGAAAGGACGTCGCGAATTGCTTGCTGACT
>JADFIX010000719.1:0-2096 GCA_022566435.1 Planctomycetota bacterium | reverse complement strand
CGGTCGATTGCAGGTTGCTTGGCCGGGCCTCAGGCACGGATTGCGGGCTGCCTGAAAGCTATCGCGGAGAAGGCCGCTTAGGAAAAAAGAGTGCTTTCGCGGGTTGTCGCCGCGACTGGATAAGAATAAGACTTGCAACGCTTCATGCCGACTGGTTCGCATAGGCGAATGAAACGATCGACAGCGGGTCGGTCGCCTATCGGCGTGGCGATGAGATACTTGCGAAGGAGTAGTTTGAAATGGCTGAAGCCCCGGCAGTTGAGTTTAGCGCCGAAATCAGCGAGCTTGCCGATAAGCTCGTCGCCCTGACCGTCAAAGACGCGCAGGCTCTCGTGGACTGCCTCAAGGACGTACATGGCATCGAGCCCCCCAGCGGCGGTGTCGTCGTGGCTGCCGAGGTTGACGGCGGGCCTGCGGAAGCTGAAGAGAAAACATCATTTGACGTGATTCTGGCCGCTTTCGGTGACAAGAAGATTCAGGTCATCAAGGCCGTCAGATCGCTGACGTCGTTGGGTCTAAAAGAGGCCAAAGATCTTGTCGAATCCTGCCCGAAGTCATTGAAAGAAGGGGTGACGAAGGAAGAAGCGGATAAGATCAAGGCGGATATCGAGGCGGCCGGTGGTGCTGTGACCATCGAATAAGGCGTAGTTGATACACACTGTGCAAATGAACATTCCGTGCCCGGCCCTTTCGACGGCAGTGGAGAGTCGGGCGGTGTTGATCCTCTCGGTGGGGCGTGGGTCCGAACTCGTCCGTGCGGGAGTCTCTCACATTTGCCGCGAAGCGGGATCGATCGGTTGGAAGGGACAACCGACCCACCGGATGCTTCGCCGGTCGATGATCCGTCCCACGAGAACTTGGTTGTGGATACGCATGCGCACTGAACGGGTCATGGTCATCGGCAAGGCCGGCGACACACCCGGGAAAATGAGAAAAGGGTCCAATCAATGATAGCTACGCTCCCCATCCGAAATTTCGCGAAGCTCGGAGATGCCATGCCGGTTCCGGACCTGCAAGGTGTGCAAAAGGCGGCCTATCTCGGTTTCCTGCAGCGGGATGCGTCCCCGATGAATCGCGAAGATCACGGGCTGGAGGCACTGCTGAAGGAGATGTTTCCCATCGAGAGTTACGATGGGAATCTGGGCCTTCATTACGTGAACTACGAACTGGGCAAAGCACGTTATACACCTGACGAGTGTCGCGAATTGCGATTGACCTACGGGATGCCGCTACGGATTCGCGTCCGGTTGATTCGCAAAGACACGGAGGAGATCCAAGAGGACCTCATCTATCTCGGCGACATGCCGATCATGATCGGCGGCGGCGAGTTCATCATCAACGGCGCCGAGCGGGTGGTGGTCAGCCAGTTGCACCGCAGCCCGGGTATCGACTTCGTCAGCGAGATCGAGGCCGGCGACCGCCGCCTGCATAGCTGCCGCATCATTCCGGAGCGCGGGAGCTGGATCGAGCTGAACTCCACGAAGAAAGACACGCTCATCGTCCGCATCGACCAGAGCGGCAAGTTTTCGGCGATGACGCTGCTGCGGGCCATGAACCCCAAGTACAGCCTCAATGCCGACTTGATCCGCATTTTCTACGACGCGACGACCGAGAAGATCGTCGACGGCCGCAGCGTCAGCAAGATCGAAGGCAAGATCGCGGTCGACGACATCGTTTATCCTGTCCGCAGTGATCGGGCGGGTGAAATCATTCTCGAGTCCGGTCAGAAAATCACGAAAAACGTCGCCGAGTTGATCTGCACCTCGGGCATCGGCTCGGTTCAGGTCATCGAGGACCCGAAAGTGCCCTTGATCTTCAATAGCCTCGCCGATGATACGACCTCGAGTCACGAAGAGGCGCTATTGCGGATCTATCAGCGGCTGCGGCCGGGCAATCCGCCGCAACTGGAAAAGGCCCGCTCGCTGTTCCACGAAAAATTCTTCGACACGAACCGCTATCGTCTCGGCAAGGTCGGCCGCTTCCGCATCAATCGCAAGCTGGGGTTGAACGTACCCGAGTCGGAAATGACGTTGCGACCCGACGACCTGATTGCCGCGATAAAATATCTCTTGGAACTGACCGCTGGCGTTCCCGGC
>JADFIX010000718.1 GCA_022566435.1 Planctomycetota bacterium | reverse complement strand
ACCAGTCTTGCTCGCCGGTGGCATCGATGCTCATCAAGGCGCTGTCGGCGGGGTTGGTGCCGGTATTAGGCAGCGGCAACGGCGGCGTCGTCAGCGGCACCTCGACGGTCACCGTTCCCAGATTCATCGCCGAAGCGGCATCGTTGTCAGGCTCGAACGGATCGCCGTAGTGTCTCTGTGCGCCGCGAAAATCGTCATGCCGCGGACCGTCGAACGACGTGCTGATAAAAGGTTCCATCATTTGCTGGGAATCACTCGAGCAAACGTGAAATTCCCCAAGCCCATGACCGTGTTCGTGCATGATCACGTTACGAAAGAACCGCCAGTTGTTGCTGCTGGCGCCGCCCCAGTTATCCCAGCGGTCGAGCACCATGTCGCCGTTAGGCGGGAAGAAGTTGTACGCCAGGACGCCACCCGGGCCACCGAGCGACTTCATCGAGATTCGCAAGTCGCCGCGCAGACCCGCGGAGCCAGGCGATCCCCAACTTGCACCGTCGTCCCATGGCTGACCGCCCGCCGTGACCCGCGTGTAAGAAAGGCCGGTCAATTCCTCCCAGCGCGCGAAACTTTGCTCAAAGAGGCTGATCCAAAGAGCCTCGTTTTCATTGAACAGGGTGCTCATTCTGGAGAACAATTCGCTGGGAGCGACTCCTTCGCCGATGCCGTTACCAATGCTCAAACCGTCGGGAACGAAGCTCCAGGTGAGGTTTCGAGGGTTACCCTGGCCGCCCGACCAACGACCGCTCAGGTTGTACCTACTGCCGGCGGGACCGGCTATCAAATACTGCTCGAACCCAGCCATGTATTCGTCGCGAGTGCCCGGGGCAAAGCAGGCTGCCACAGGGACCTGTAGCAGGATCTTGGCCACCGCCGCGTCATACCATCCAGTTGGTGCGGTGGCGTTTTGCCAGTCACGCGCGCTATCAAAGATGGCCCCCATCAGTCCGAAGTTGTGCTGTCCTTGCGAGACCCGCACGACCGGGGACTCGGCGCCGTAAGCAAGTTCAAGTCCCGTTGTTTGGCCTAAACTAATTTCTCGATCAAAATCCACCGCTGTGGTGACCGAAGTGGCCGCCAAAATGCTCAGTAATACCATCCACCCTGCTATCCGCATCGAAACTCCTCCCGAGATCTGATCGCCGCGCCGTTTTCAAGTGTAGCTGGGCTCACCAGCCGGACCCGCGCGTATCTCATTCCCCTGCAGCTGCGCCTTCGCAAACCGTCAATAGCCATTAAATGCACATACCCCCTACGGGGTCCAGTAAAAAACATCATTTCTCTTGGCCCGGGAACCTACGGACAAACCGCCGGGCACCCGAAGTCGCCGTAGGTCATCCCCTGGAAGGCCAGAAGAGCGACCTGAACGTCGGCGAAATTGGCGATCCGATTCGGCTCACAAGGCTCCAGGTCCGCCTCCTCTAATGTAACCAAAGTGAAGTCCGCTTGAAAAGCCTTTATTATAAAGAAGACGTCATTTATATTGGCAATCAGGTTTTGATCGACGTCCGCCCATACGCGCGTTTCTACAGAGACCGATAATGACGGGTCAGGATTCGTCAAATCACCGCAGTCAGAACGAATATTGTAAATCGTCCCAGGCTGTATGGCCACTCCTGCGACAATAACAATTTTCCACTCCGCCGGCGTGAGAAAAACCGGAGTAGAGCCGAGAGTGTGGTCTTGCTGTATATATTCAAATAGACACGGAATCTCGCCTTCTACGGATTCGTTTGTCACAAGAAATGCGACTGGGTCGGTTCCTACAGCGGGTACGACTTGTATATAACGGCCACCCAGTGATTCCACGCTCGGTGTTTGACAAGAACCCGTCATGCACATGTCGATTTCCTCGTCGCATAGAAGTCCCGCGCATGGATCGTTGCCCGGCGAGCAAAACGTGTCGGCACAGAATTCCGCTCCGGTGCAAAAAGCGCCGTCGTCACAATGTTCGTCTGCCAGGCAGTCTACCGGGAGATTCAACTGGGCATACAAGCCAATATCCGCCGCCCCTTGATCGGTACCGCCGTTGGCGAGCCAGCTGGGCATCGGCGCGCCGGGCTGCCCGACGCGAATCGTGTGAAGCAGTTCCCAAGGTTTATAAGTCGCCACCGTTCCGATCCATTCCGGTGTCTGTGGTGTGCCGAAGTTTATCACCGTGCCGTCCAGACCGTGGCAGAGCGTGCACGACGGAAAACCGCCCGAAGTATAGCCCGACTCGCCCGCCGCTTCATCGCCGATGAACTGCCCTGCCCCGTTAATAAACCCATCCGTGTCAATGACCAGGCTCTGTAGGAACGCCACCAAGTCCCAGCCGTCTCGCTCGGTCAAGCCGAACGACGCAAACGAATGTCCGTCGACCACGGTGTTGCTCATCACGATATCGAACTGATCGAGCGCGGACAGGGTCGATCCAAGAACGCCGGGAATGCCGGTGAAGTGGCTGCCGTCGGCGTAGGTACCGTCGGCGCCTTTGTAATCCCACCCGTGGCATTCGTTGCATCGGAAGGTGTCGTTTCCTGTTTGCTCACCGACCTCGGGATAGAGAAAATGCTCACCGATCGGGGTCGGTGCGCCGTTTTCCACCCACCACTTGTCCCATAGCCGTCCGCCTCGGTACTGATCTTGCCCGATGCAAGCGTCGTTGTCATCGTTGCAGGCCTGCTCGATGCAAGGTGGGCTTCCGTCGACACATTCGTCGTCCACGCAGGTCTCCGCGCCGGTGCAGAAAAAGCCGTCGTCGCAATGGCTATCATTTGTACACACAGAAGGAAACGCGAACTGCGCATGGCGACCGATGTCCGTCGCGCCCTGGTTGGACCCGCCTGCGGCCAGCCAACTCGGCATATTCGAACCCGGCGGACCGAATCGAATTTTATGCAGCAATTTCCACGGGTTTTCGTCTGCGACCGTGCCGACCCATTCCAGTTCGCCTTGCGATCCGAAGTTGATCTGAGTCCCGTCCGGGCCGTGGCACACCGTGCACGACGCCGCGCCGCCGGAGGCATAATTCACCGCCCCTAGAGCCTCATCGCCAAGAAAAATCCCTGTCTGGTCGATGAATTCGTCCGTATCGATGGTCAGGCTCTGCAGGAACTCGACGAGATCCCAGACGTCCTGATTGGACATCCCGAAGTTTCCGAATCCGTGACCGTTGGGCACGACGTCGCTCTGGATCAAATCGAACAAATCCCGCCGTG
>JADFIX010000717.1 GCA_022566435.1 Planctomycetota bacterium | reverse complement strand
AGGAAACCGCCCACCCCCGAGCAAGCCTCTACGAAAATACACCAGCTGTTGCGATCTGTCTGGACCAAGCGGTGGATCAAAGCTTCGGCGCGAAAGCGAAAGCCCCCGCGCCAACGACTCCGGCGCTCAACCCACGTGTCCGCTCATAAGGTTCTGCTCGCCTACGACAAACGGTGCGGACGCTCTCCGAAGGGGAAGCGATGATGTTTACAGCAGTGGTCCGGGACGCACCCTACCTGGCTTCGCGACGCGGTCTGGCCGGTGTACGATCTCATCGTTCTTCTGGAGTGTACCACCGTTCTTTGGGTGACCGGCGGTGTCATTTTTTCCCGCCGCGATATTTGTGCGGTCTAAGAGCGTGTGGTGGGTGGCACACGTCTTCAGACGTGGGGGACACGATGATGACACCCAATCAAGAATAATCGTGAACCCACCTCGAAAGGAATGAGGTGGGTCACCCGTCTAGAACCAGGGCCACATGCCCAAACAATTCTTCCTGACACCTTTTCTTCCTTCTTTTCTTCCTTCTTCCTCTTTTCTTCCTGCTTGGACACTACGGGTACGCGCTGAGCGACGCGGTTGGAAACGTCGAACCGCGCGGGTTTCATTTTGTCCTTGCGCGGAATTCTTCGAACCAGTTCTCGATGAGGACGATGCCCTCCTCGGTCTCTTCGTCTTCCGGCTTGCGTAGGCTCTGCAACATGAGGAAACGCTCGCCATCGGGGGCGACGTCAAAGTCCCCGAATTCGTGATCGCTTATCGAGAACAGCGGCGTCACCTCACCCAGTCGGACGCCGCTTTCATCCAGCGTCACGGAAACTTCCATCAGCGTCTCTTTCGTACCCTCGATGGCCACGAAGAACAACCGATCTCCGGATCGACTCCAACACGCGTTTCGCGCCTCTGTCATGGCGACCCGCCAACGCCCTTCACCTTCTGGAAACGGCCGCAGAAAGATGGGCGTTGTCGGCGACATGGCAACACCGGATGAATAGGCAATGAGTCCGCCTCCCGGCCGGATGTGAGGGAAAATGTCCCACTCGACACTATTTTGAAACACTTCGCGCGTCGATGCGCCCTCGAATCGATGGATCGAGATCCAAACATCGTCGGCGATACTGCCTTCCACGATAGCCGCCATCGACCAATCATCGACGAGAGAATAGCCATACGCATCCGCGATGAGCACTTCACTCTGCCCTGAACCATCAGCCGCGCGAACAGACACCGCGGAATGTTCAAATCCTGGTGTGAGGGTCGTGTAGGCGATGCGCTTGCCATCAGGTGACCATGTCATCCCGAGTTGGCGACCTTCTTCCATCGCCAACCGCGTCGCGGTGCCCCGTTGCACATCCACCAACCAGATATCGGGATCCGAATCGAAAATGTTCTCGTCCAGACCGCGCGCCGAGACCGCCACATGCAATCTGTCCGGCGACAGGCTCGGCTGAGTCGCGCCGTATAATGTCGGGCCGAAGGTTCCGAGTACCTCGCCGGAGCGATCGACCCAGGCGAGCCTCCGCCCCCTTTCGGCGGAACCGAATCGCTTGGCGTACACGAGATCGCCCGTGTTCGATACCGAACAGAGCCACACCTTGGACACCACCAGAAACGGCTCGCCTGTCACCTGAAGACGCTCGAGGGAGAACGGCAGCGCCCAGATCCCGCTCGGCTCGGCCGATTGCTGGAACACGATGTGTCCCGTATGTGAGTACACAGGGTGATACAAGGACTGATCGGATTCGTATAGGTCATGGCGCTGACCGTCGGCTGTGGCGACGCAGATCGTGCGAGCGTCATCGTCCTTTGGATGGGGTACGAACAGATAGCCCTTACCCCCCGGAAGTGATGAGCCGGGATGGAAGTGAACTTCGTCTTCGTTTTCTTGCAAAACGGTGCGTGGCTCGCCACCCCGCGCGGGGATGCGGATGAACGACCCCTCCCTGACGTCGCACGTTTCGAAATACCCCTCATCTGACCACGTGGTCATGATCGTGGCACGCCGCTCAGCCACCAGGACGGCCCGGCCGCCGGAAACCGCGATGCGCCAGAATCTCGTGTCCGACTGAATGCCGAGCCACTGGCTATCGGGCGACCAGAACAACCAGCGGATTTGTTCGTCGGTTCCATCCTTCCAAAGTAGCCGGGTATCAACCGAGTCCAGATCGCGCAAATACACGTCGTTTTCGGATTCGAATGCCACCATCGTGCCGTCGGGCGAGATGACCGTAACGCGCGGTTTGAGATCCTGCGCAAACTCGAAGCGCCGAACCGGTCTATGCAGCTCGGGCGTCGGTTTTGCGAACCATACACCGACTGCCGTCGCCAGAAGAACGATGACAAAGACAGTCATCTGCGCCCGCGTCGGCAACGCGCGCGTTTTGACGTCCAACGCGGCCCGCGCCAAACCGAGCGACGAACTGGTCGGATCCGCGATGGCTTCCTCCAACTCGACCCGGGCATCCGATATGTCGTGCAGACGCCGCTTGCGGTCTTTGGTCAGGCAGCGGCGAAGCAGAAGTTGAATCGTCGGAGGCGTATTCGTAGGCAACAGAGACGCCCAGTCCGGCTGCTTGTGCATGATCGCGCCCATGGAATCGTTGGCTGTTTCGCCCTGAAAGAGCTGCTGACCCGTCAAACATTCAAACAACATAATGCCGAACGACCAAATGTCGGTGCGTTTATCGACCTGCCGACCACGTGCCTGCTCTGGGCTCATGTAGGCAGCGGTACCTAGAACAACGCCGGGGCGTGTGAAGTTGGCTGTGATCGTCGGAGAGTTGGCGACCGCGCCGCCGGATGGGTCATCTGACATTGCTTTGGCGAGACCGAAGTCAAGAACTTTGACGGTTCCATCTTCGCGAATCATCACGTTGGCGGGCTTCAGGTCTCGATGAATCACGCCCTGCCCGTGAGCGGCCTCAAGTGCCTCGGCGATTTGCTTGGCGATATCGAGTGCATCCTCAACCGCGACGGGCCCGTTCTTGAGGTGGTTACCGAGCGTCTGTCCCTCGACGTACTCCATAACCAGGAACCGAGTGCCATCCATATCGTCAAACCCGTGAATCGCAGCGATGTTGGGATGGTTGAGTGAAGCGAGCAGCTTGGCCTCGCGCTCGAACCGTGCGACCCGCTCAGGATCCCGCACCATCGACTCGGGCAAGACCTTGATGGCTACATCACGGTCAAGCTTCGGATCCCGCGC
>JADFIX010000716.1 GCA_022566435.1 Planctomycetota bacterium | reverse complement strand
TCGGCGGGTTGGTCGTCGTTCTCTTGGGGGCCGCGATCGGCTGACGGCAGGTGGTCGCGTGACAAGATTTCTTCGGGTAGCGTGGAAAGCTTGGCTGAGAGCGTGCGCTGCTTCGTGTTGCGCTCGACGACCACCTTCACCGAACTGTCGGCCTGGAGGCCGCTGAGCGCCTCGAACGCCTCGTCAATGGATTCGACATGCTCGACACTTGCATGCGCGCCCATCCATCGTGCGAGGTCTTCTCCGCAATCCACATCACCCAGAATCAGCACGCTTAGCGGCTTAACACTGCTATCGTCCATCATTCATGTACCTACAAGCACTTCGTTTCCCCCGTACACCCAATTGTAGGCGCCTCCCACGTGTCGATTCTTTCCTCGGCACGACGGAGTCTATTGGCAAGCAGAACAGGATAATACTTAGTCCACTCGGAATACAAGGGGAAATGGGAGTTTGCGCAAATTTTGCCGAAATTTTCAGCCCCATGCGGTCTTGCCCATATTGTTCGGCCCGCCAGGGCGAGTCGCGGGACGCAAGAGTCACCGTAGCCGACGATAGGGGCGGTTCGCGATAACCCCGGAGAATTCGAGGCGAATAAAGTCACTCACGGTGATGGAAAGTCGCACAGATTGTAGGCAAGTTATTCGCGCTTTCCATCCGCGCGGATCGTGCTGTAGAGATCGAGCATTTTCTTGGTGTGTGCGGCCATGCTGATCCGTTCTCCGACCGCTCGGGCGGCGAGACCCAGGGCTTGGGCGTGCGGCTTTTCTCGCAGGCGATCCACGCGGTCGGCCAAGGCGGCGATGTCCCAAGGGTCGTCCATCCGATAACCATTCACGCCGTCCTCGACCAATTCCGACGCCCCGTCCCATTTGGACGTGATGCAGGGCAGCCCCGAGGTCATGGCCTCCATGACCACGCGGCTGCAGGGGTCGTAGTAGGTCGGGTGAATGAGGCAGTCGGCCGCCCGATAGAACCCCTGTACGCGATCGGATGGTCCTACGAACGTGACCCACTCCGCCAGATCGAGTCGCTGGACCAAACGATGCCAACGAGGTGAGTCGCCCTTGCCCAGAACGATGGCCCGGACATCCGTCACGCCGCGGGATCGCAATAGGGCCAGCGCTTCGAGCCACCGGGCAACGCCCTTTAGGCGAAAGTTGTGGGCCACCGTCAGGACCAGAAGCTGATCGTCTTTGACCCCGAATTCGTGTCGTATGGTCCGCCGTTCTTCGCCGACCTTGGCCTCCGACGATGGTGGGATATTCACGCCGTTGAAAATCTTACGCACCCGATGGTCGGGCAGGTCATAGTGGCTCTTGAGCTGGTTCACGACGTAGTCGGAGATGGCCACCACGATCGGTCCACGGGGATCGAGCATCAACTGTCGTTCCATCTGAAGCATGAAGCGCTGCTTGAGGTTGAAGTAGTTCGTGTACAGCTTGATCGACCGTCCGGCCGGCGATTGTCGCAAGGCGATGTTTCGTTGGATCGTCTCCGCCACCGTGCCGCCACGAGGCTGATAGATGTCCACGCCGCGGCAGGGCGAGATCGCGTGTACGACGTCGAACGATTCGGCCCGCAGCCGCCGTTCCACGCGGTGGGCGAACGTCACGCTACAACGTGTGCGACTCATCGAGGCGCCGCTGATCGTGTGGACCGTCAAACCGGGCGTGGGAGAAGGGCGGCTCCGGGTGTATACGTGCACCTCCGCCCCGCTATCCATCAGATGATGCAGAAATTGCAGCGTGGATGTCTCCGCGCCGCCGCGCCATGCGTCCAGCCATTCAGATACCAAGGCGATTCTCATGAGGCGTCGGCTCCGGCCGGGTTGAATCTGGCCAATCGTCGTCGATCGTGCCGGGCGATGCGACGCGTTTTTCCGACGATTCGGTGAATCAGGCGTTTCATCGATCGGTCGAGCTTGGATGCGTCCAAGTACCATTTCAACCACCGTAGGCGGTCGGCGGTAGAGTACAAATGAGCGGGTACCGAGTAATTCAGCGATGCAAGGTCCTTGACGACCCAACGACCGATCAGCCGCGGGTTTCGCAGAATTCGCTGCAAATCGATAAGGCGAACGGGGTCGGCGGTGTCGGGTGACGGATCGTAGAACAGGTGCGAAAGATAAAGATCGCGGTGGATATAGCCCTGTCCGTGCAACTTGGCGACGATGGTCGCGACCTGTCTTCCGACCGAACGGATCCTATCACGATCGGTGTGCGTCCAATCCCCGGCGCACGACTCCAACGACCGACCGGGCACGGCCTTGGCGAGAATCGCGCTTCGCCGCTCGCGGCCGCCGACCAGTTCTTCCCCGAATGCGACCGGCTCGACACACGCAATTCCGTCCTGGGCCAACTGACGCATACGCGTCCATTCCAACGCGGCGAGGCTTCGGGTGCCGGTGCCCGTTCGTCGTAGCTCTCTGCGGGCGGCCGCGGGAGGGTCGCGGTACCGTTTGAGATAGAGCTTTTGTTCATCGCCGTCATGTTGGATGGTCAGGCGGATTCGCTCGCGCCAGGTGTTCAGTCCCGGTTTGCCGAGACATTCTCCCGTGGACGGCTCGAACAGCCGGTCGAGCGTGTCCAGGCCGTTTGCGACAAGCCACGGCGCCCGCGCGGCGACGACGGTCAGGTCGTTCAGACTTTCAGTGGCCTCGGCGGCCGATGTCGCCTTGGCATTAACCTGTGACATCATGATGCACCGTGTCGATGGGCGCGGCGTCCAAGAGTTCAACGGCGGCGGCGAAAACCGCGTCTACGGTGACGCCCTTCATGCAGTCGAGGTGGCCAAGCGGGCAGATGCGCTGCTGGCATGGGCCGCACTCGATGTCGATCCGAACGATCCGCTCGGCCTGGTAGCTGGTCGCCGTCCACTTGGGGTGCGTCGGTCCGAAGATGGTGACCACCGGTATATCGAATGCTTTGGCGAAATGGCGTGGTCCGGTGTCGTTGCAAATGAGCAGATCCGCCCGCTTGATCAGTGATTTCAGCTCGCCCAGGGACAGTCGAGTTTCGTCGAAGACGATCGGTTCGGTCCGACCGAAACCGTCACCCCACGCTACGCCACCGTCGACTTTTCTGTGGGTTGGCGATTGTCATCGAAAGTGGAGCTCCGCGGATTGATGAGAAATATTTTCGATACCGCTTATCCAATCAGTCCGGATGCGAGAGCCGTGCTAGCTCCGGGCGTCACCGCTGTGGTC
>JADFIX010000715.1 GCA_022566435.1 Planctomycetota bacterium | reverse complement strand
GCCCTCTTCGTGCAGCGCGCGGTCCGTGGTCTTCAGGTTCTCGTCGGATGGATCCTCTTGAGACGCTACGAGGGAATAGAACCCGGTCAGGTCCTTGTTGGAACGTGACGTTAAATCAGGTTTAGGTAATTGATCGGGTGTGCCGGGAAATCGTCCCGATGTGTAGTCGAGTTGTGGCGTGGATTCAAACTGCACAATACGACCGCGCAGTAGCCCCGTGTTTTCCTTGCCGAAGGTAACCGTGCTGTGATGCTCCGGGCGAAAGTTGGTTCCGCCATCCAATGAAAGCGGCTGCCCCTGACCGAACAACACGAAGCTTCCCTCCTCGCCGTGATATCGATAGCCGCCAGGACCGCACTTAAAGAGCACGTAGCTCTCTGCCGGTCGGCCGAAGTCGGTGCGGAAGATACTGCCGTAGCCTTGCAGCACTCGCGATTGAAATTTGGGCGCGGACTGTGGGTCGCGGGATGTGCGCAAATGTTTGGTGGTCATTCCAAAGAACATTGCATAAGGATAGTGACGGTAACCAATACGACCACCTTGATCCCAAAACCAAAGCAGTTGCCGCCCCAATTCTGGATTGTGCTGAAGCATGTTGGCACCAGCGAGCGCGAAGCCGCCATGAACGCCTAACCCGCCGTCGCCGCCGTTATCGCCAATTCCAGGTGTCTGCCGCACTCGAGCTAATTTGCCTGGCGGCGTATCACCGCCAATGGTTTTGATCGCTGGCTTTGGAGGCAGCGCAGTGACGAGTCCCCAGCGCCAGAAGTCTTGAAACTCGGGCCAGGCGTACGGGTCAGCCGAACCGGTGTGTTTCAAGGCGCGCGCCAAGCCGCCGATAATATTGGTTGACCAGTTGTAGTAGCCGCCAAGATTTTCGGCCCACTTTCCGCTGTTCGGAATCACATAAACGCGCATCGCCTCGCGAAGCGAACCGACTGCGCTATCGAGCCACTGCCGTGAATGAGGGTGATCGGGATACAGCATCGCGATGCCGGCAAGAGTGACGTAACGGTCGGCATCGAAATTCGGGTGGCCCGCGTTGTACTTGTGCGCCATGAATGAGGAATCGGCAAGCAGGTAGGCCAGAAAGACAAATCGCTCGCGCAACTTCTGCTGAATTTCCAGGCCGAGCAAATCTCTCTCGCCGAGCAGCAAGTCGATCTTCGTCGCGTATTGATACACCGGGCGAATTCCTACCGGTGTTAAATGCGAGGAGAACTCGAAGCCGTCGTTCAAAGGGAAATTGAATCGGGTACTCATGTCGCCCAAGATGCCGCGGGCAATCGCGCCGGCTGCTTTATGATCTTTTTCAAGCACAGCTCGTAAAGCAGTGTCCTTTTGAAGAATCTCTAGCTCGCTTGCGAAATACGGATCGGTCTTGGCTTTCTGCCGCATGGTTCGCAGCATGGCGGGCGTCAATTCCATGCGCGGGTGTTGAACTTTCGGGTCGCCGCGCCAATCAAGGATGAAGTGCTGCAATTCGGTCAGTCGTACTTCGCCCGCGGAGGTCTTGATGTGCGAGGGGAGCGGCGCTTTGAAGACCATCTTTCGGGCTGGCGGAAGCGCCGAAGAATCGCCCACGGCCAGTCCCCATGCGCGACTTCCGGGCGCGAGGCTGAACTTCAGCAAAGCTCCCGATTTTTCATGACCGTTACGTGCCACGCGAATCGTACCGTACCGACTGCCCCACCATCGTCGCTGGCTCCACGGTCGCCAGGGCGTGTCGCCCAAAGGTCTGCGGGAACGGGCGGCCCACATTTTGTCTTCCCACTCGCCGCGGCGAATCTGAAAGATCGTCAGCATGTCGCTTTCAAAGGGCGGCTCTCCTCCGGGACCAGCGGCACTTCGAACAAAGTTGGCCAGCAGAGCTTCTTCGAAACGGGACCAAATCAGATAATTGGGCAGCCACAGAAACTCTTTGCCCGGATTGAGTTCGGCAAGCGGGAAATCCAGATACGCCGACGAGTGACGGCGATAAACAAGCTTTTGAGTCGCCCCGTGACCCGCCGTGTAAACGTGCGTTGGCCAATCCCCAAGATCGAACATCCACCGCATCCGTTCGCTGGCCGGTCCGTCGATCGCCTCTTCGACCGTCAGGTAATCAATGCCCGCCCAGCACGTGACCGTGCAACGATAGACCGTCCCCAGTGCGAACCGGTACGTGTTCGTCTGTTGGAAAAAGACGGGGCCTATCTCGCTGTGTTGGACGGTCATTTTTTCGAGCGCAGGCGTGTTGACGAAAAAACTGCGACCGCGCCAAGTTAGTTCTGCCGATTGAACTTGGCGGCCCTCCAAGACTGCGTCTGGAAGTCGGCAGACGGCCAGCAACGGCGGACTTCGCGAGCCTTCCGCCGCGAGTCGCACAGCAAGACGACCCGTCCGTACTTCGACGGCCATTCGCTTTTTATCTGCGATGACCGAGATGGCGGCTGGTGCAGGCGTTTTTTTCTTCAGAGGTCCAATCAGTTTTAGGATTCGAACTGTTTTGCCTGGCAGGTCCGCGATGTAATTCGCCGTCGCCTGCACGGTTCCATTTTTGGCCGCGGGTTGCAGGTCGCTCCATTGCACGCGAATCAGTTTCCCGGTGCCATCATCCTTCAGGCCGACATAACGATTCAGCGACTTGATCGTCATGGAGCTGCCATTTGGCAAGAGGTCTTTCGTCACCGTCAACACCGAACGGACGGGCTGCAGCCGGTGCGGTGCGGCGAAGGGGTTCTCCAGCCTCACCGTCTGTCGCCGCTGGGCGGCAGCGTAGCCTGCCAGCGCCGCACACAGGCCAGATAGTAGCAGCGTTAGCCCAAAAGCTTTCTTCATCATAGGTTCGTCCAGGACCATGAAGCAATGAAATCAAGAACGACGCACACAAGCGACTTGTTGTAACCGAAAACGGTCGCTCCGACCAATCTGTGCCAGCAGTTTCCTTTTAGACAATTCACGGACACTGAAATACCCGATGTAAACCCGACGCGTCAGTTTTGATGTCGCGCTCTTTGTAGCTTGGCCCCCTGGGCCGAGGTTTTCCGCGTTTCTATTGCTCGGCCCAGGGGGCCAAGCTACGATTTTCCTGCGACAACCGTGCTAGCGCAACTTCAAAGCGCGTGATCGACTGTGGAGACTTCTCATGCCGTTGCGAGTTCTGGAACCAGATCGCCGGCGTCAATTGGCGATCGCTCGGATTGCACTTGCTCCGTTTGCTCAGCAGTG
>JADFIX010000714.1 GCA_022566435.1 Planctomycetota bacterium | reverse complement strand
CCTTGCTGATTGCATCCAACTCCTGCTTGCCTTCTGGCGTGAGGAGTTTTTCAGTTAGCTCGTTTCTCCTCTTCAAAAGATGATCGGACGCCAGAACCGAACATGTACCAGGTTGTGTTTGCAGCGAATCTCCATAAACACCAACCCACGCAACTGCTCGTAAGCCAAACCCGCCCCCACCTGGTCCCGCGATTACCTGCACGAGCTGCGATTCTGCGTCTTTGCTAAAGTCGACTAACGGCAACAGCGCAAGTTGTGCAGATTGCTGGCCCTTTTGACCACTTCTTCCGAGCAAACCGTCTAGACCACCGTAGAAGCGAGCGCCCACGGAGCGCGTCAAGTCGATCGAACTTCCACCCCAATAGCCCCCGCCGTTCCAGTAGCCGTGTTGACGATTGAAATCTTGGATGTCCCGGTTGATCCGTGCCCAGCGCTGCCCCATCTCCCTTTCGAACGACAGCAAGACCTCAGGTCGTAATCCCCTCAGCGACCCCAACGAGCGAAGGTTCAACGAATGACCAGACAGAAACATCGACGGCGCAAGCCGCTTGTTGTATTTTCCATCGGTGATGATCGGCCAGCGCATACTTCTGCTATTATCAACCAAAATCGGCAGTAGGCGGAAACCAAGTTCGGCCGTTTCGCCAAGCATCTGTGGCGGAATGAGACCGTTGCCAGGCAGCGCACCGTTGTTGCCCATGGGCCGATCGCCAATAATGGCGGTCAACCGTGGGAGGTCCAAATAATAGCCGTCGTCGGACTTTTCGGCGCCAAACAGCATCGAACGTGGCTCTGGACCTGAAGCGTTCAGAAAGCCGAACGGAGCCATTTCGGCTGGTGGAAGGAACATCGGCCGTGACAGCGGTGTGTCGGTCGTTGGGGGAGTATTTCGGGACGGACCAACATTGTCCGAAGCGCCGTTTTGTCCCAGGCGAATGTGTTCTGCGATCTCTTCTTCACCCGAAGCCAGCAGATACCAATAGGTCAATAACCGCGTTGGATCCCCTTTGTTGTCCAGCATTTCATAGAGTGAAAAACGCCCCTGTCCAACTTGATTCGGGCGCCAGTGGTAAAACGGCGCATTGATACGAAATTGAACGCTGTCGACGATCTCGCGAACCGACTTGGGTTTTGCTTTCGCTTTGATGTTCTCGTCTTCACCAACCGGTGCATGCCACCAATTCCAGCGTTTCCAATCGACCGGTTCTTTCACAACGTCGATTTCTTTCGGCGCGGGATACAGCGCCCAGTGATCCTTGCGGCCCCGTTCAACTTTGAACTCTTCGTACATCGCGTCGTCCTCCAACACGATCAAGCTCGTGAAGGGGGTCACCACGTAATACTGCTTTGAGAGATTTACGATCTCGTCCTTACGTTCCATGTCCGATTTCAGTAATTCGTCGATGTGCCGTTTCGCCCACAGCCGCGGAATGAACTCGGCTCCCTGCTGTGCCTCGTCGAGTGCCGCTTCAAACTGAAACCGCTCGGATCCAACTCTTCCCTCTAAGACAATCTTGGCGGGAAACTCGTTTGTACACCGGGCAACAACCGTCAGTGTCTCGCCATCGGACAGAGATCGAGAACTCGGATACGCAATGGCACTCTTGCCAATCATCTTCTTTCCAGCCGCGTTGACCAGAGTCACTCGCGCCTTGGTCAGTCGTGGAGTGTTCAGCGACGCGATCAGATCAAACACACGCCAATCGATGTCTTCATCCGGGTTGATCGAGCTGTAGATGCCGTTGCTGGCGTCGGCGGCGGCTTGCTGCACGGTCGTCAGCGGTGCGTCGGTATCGAACTGCTGATGCGCGCGGATGGCTTGCAGCGCCGTGGCTTCACGGTGCAGCCAGTCGGCAGACCAGTCGGGCGCAACGTAGCTGCCGTGGCCCCAGACGGTGCCAAGCTGCTGGCCCCCGGCTGCCAGCCAGGCCTGTTGCCCGCGCTGGATTTGTTCGCCCGTAAAGAGCACCTCGCCCACAGAGGTGACGACGGCATGCGGAATCGGCGGCGCTGCCAGATAGATCTGCCGGCCCAGATAACCCAATGCCCCGAACGACAGAATAAAGATCAGGCCGAGCCACCGCCACAGCCTCTGATTGGTTTTCATGACAAGGTTCCTTGCAGGATGCAATCGGAAATTCAGGCGCCACCACCGCAACCGCCGCAGCAGTGGCCGGCGCTGGCAGCAGACGCCACCTTGGTGATGGCAACGCGCCACGTGGCGGGGCCGCGCTCAAGGTAGTCCCAGGAAAACTGGCCCGGGCGCTCCACTTGAAACTGCGACTGCAGCGGGCGCGGATCGTGATCGTTGATCAGCTCCAGGCGCTGGCCGATGCCGAGTTCGCCAAAGGCGGAGAAGATCAGCGGATGGCGCTCGCGCGGCGCCAGCACGCGGAGGTCGAGCTGGATGGTGGAGGCGGACTGTGTCATGGGATGCCCTCTGTGGGTGTCGCATCAAAAAGATGCATTAAAGATGCAACTATATTAATGATCGGAATCCGCCGCGTTATTGATGTACGTCAGATGCTTGTTTTATGGGTCTCTTGATGCAGCGAATCCCGCCACGACAAGGGTTGCCTGCCGTACGGCGTGACGGATGTGCCGTATGTGGGCGGTTTTCGTTTGCGCTGTATCAAAGCCCTACTGGCTGTCGGGACCTAACGTGGAGCGGACGACACCAGACCGACACACGGGGGAAAAAATGAGCCGTCTTCACACCGTCCGCAGCCTCATGCGCGCGGGCCTGATTTCTGTGGTGCTGGGCGCACTGCTTGCGGGCACTGCGGCCCGCGCCGCCAGCGCCAAATTGCCGGGTGACTTCGGGCCGCCACGCGGCGAGCCTATCCACGCCGTCCTGACAAGTCCGCCGCTTGTGCCGCCGCCGGTCAACCGGAACTATCCGGCCAAGGTCATCGTGGAATTGGAAGTGGTCGAGAAGGAAATGCAGATCTCCGAAGGGGTCAGCTACACCTTCTGGACGTTCGGGGGCACCGTTCCCGGCAGCTTCATCCGCGTGCGGCAGGGCGACACGGTGGAGTTCCACCTTAAGAACCACCCGAGCAGCAAGATGCCGCACAACATCGACCTGCACGGCGTGACCGGGCCGGGCGGCGGCGCAGCATCGAGCTTCACTGCACCGGGCCTTGAGTCGCAATTCACCTTCTAGGCGCTCAACGAGGGCATTTACGTCTACCACTGCGCCACCGCGCCCGTGGGCATGGTT
>JADFIX010000007.1 GCA_022566435.1 Planctomycetota bacterium | reverse complement strand
CCGGAAGAATGTGACGCGGGCGGCGAATCGGCCGTCTGCGACACGGACTGCACCAATGCGGTGTGTGGCGACGGCAGGGTCAATGTCACCGCGGGCGAAGAGTGTGACGATAACAACAACGTCGACGGCGACGGCTGCGAGGCTGACTGCACCAATCCGTTCTGCGGGAACAACATCGTTGATCCGCCGGAAGAGTGTGACGACGGGGGTGAATCAGTGCTTTGCGATCCGGACTGCACGGCTGCGGTGTGTGGAGACGGCACGGTCAATGCCAGTGCGGGCGAACAGTGTGACGACAGTGGGGAATCATTCACCTGCGATGTCGACTGTACTCCCGTGATCTGCGGCGACGGCGTGCTCAATGTCACGGCCGGGGAGGAATGCGACGACGGCAACAATACCGATGCGGATGGGTGCGAAGCTGACTGTACGAATCCGGTCTGTGGAAACGGAATCGTCGATCCGCCCGAGGAGTGTGACGGAACCGTGGAAACTGCGCTCTGCGACGACGACTGTACATTTCCCGTGTGTGGGGACGGAGTACTCAACACCACGGCGGGCGAATCGTGTGACGACGGCGGAGAGTCCGCAACCTGCGACACCGATTGTACGCCGCCCGTATGTGGAGACGGCGTGCTCAACGTATCCGCGGGTGAAGAGTGCGACGACAAGAACACCTCGAACGGGGACGGCTGTTCCTCAACGTGCGAGCTTGAGCCTGCGATTCCCACCGTTTCGCACTGGGGCCTGATCGTCATGGCGCTGGTCATCCTGTATCCACCGCACCAGAAGCTGAAAGGCGGAATCGATCTCGTGGGTGGATCGTGTCTTCTTTTTGAAATCGATACGACCGGGCTGGACAAGGTGCAACAGCGGGGACTCGCGTCTCGCGTCATGAGCATCTTGCGAGAACGGGTGGACCCTAACGGGCAGTTGAACCTGGAATGGCGTCCTGTCGGCAACACTCGCTTGGAGATACGGATGCCGCGTCCGCCGCGTGAGGTGTTCGAACGTCGACAGGCCTACAACGAGGCACTCGATCGCCTAAAGGGCTTGAACCTTTCGCGTTTCCAGTTGGAAACTGCTTTGAATACACCCGCAGAGGAACGTTCCCTCGCTCTGGAAAGCCTTGCCCGCGGCGTACTCGAGCGGAAGCCGCTGTTGGACGTTGCGGCTGAGACATTTGACAAGTATCAGGAGGCGCAGGCGGCGAACGACCCGACGGCCCTGGAGGAGGCGACCAAGGCTTACGAGGCGGCGGTTGGGTCGGTGCTTGATACCAGCCTCCCGATTTCCCGTTTTACGGACGTGCTTTCGCTGACCGAGGGTACGGCACGCGAGAAAGAGTTGGAAAAACTGCGTTCCGCCTATCCGTCGTACGATTCCAGGGCGGTCGTCGGCGGCGAGACCAAGATGCTCAGCGAAGCGGTTCGGCTCTACGACTTGTGGGCCGCAAACAAGGCCGATTTGGAAGACCCTGCCGATTTGAAGCGTCGCATACGGGGCGCGGGAGTATTGGAATTTCGCATATTGGCCGATCGCGATGCCCAGAATCCAACACTCACCGGTGGGCTCGTTGTTGAACCGATCAGCAAGTATTCCGAACAACTGGCCAAGAATGGGCCGAGGCCCAAAGGGGGCGCTTATCGTTGGTTCCCGATGGAGGACGTGCTGCGATTCGCTCAGGTGAAGGACATGGAGGAGTTTGAGGCCAAAAAGTCGCTGCCGGGTCGCCCGATTTTCGAGGAATACGCGGGGCGATATTACGTGCTGGTACACGGCGGATCGGAATTTGGGCTGCTCCGACGTTCGGGGAAGAAACCGTGGAAGCTTCAAAGTGCGTTTGTTGATCGCGACCCACTGACCGGTGACAACGTTGTGAGTTTTGCGTTGGATGGGCGGGGCGGGAACCTCTTCGGCGAGTTGACGGGGAACAATGTAACACGCCAACTGTGTATCATGCTCGACGACATCGCGATGTCGCATGCCACGATTAACGAGCGGATCACGAATCGATGTCAAATCTCCGGGGATTTCACGGTCGAGCGCGTGCAGGAACTGGTACGCTCGCTGGAAGCCGGCTCGCTGCCGGCGCGGCTGAAAGAGACGCCGCTCAGCGAAACGACGATCGGTCCGTCGCTAGGGGAAACGAACCGGCGCAAGGGCATCTCGGCGACGATCTACGGCGGTATCGCCGTGGCGGTGTTCATGCTGGTGTATTACGGCATCGCGGCCGGCGGTATGGCGAACGTCGCACTGTCGCTGAATCTGCTGTTCGTGCTTGCCGCGATGGCACTGTTGCAAGCCACATTCACCCTGCCGGGCATCGCGGCGTTGATCCTGACGGTCGGTATGGCCGTGGACGCCAACGTGCTGATTTTCGAACGGATTCGCGAGGAGGTGGATCGCGGTCTGATCTTCAAGAAGGCGCTGAACGCGGGCTACGGAAAGGCGTTCTCGACAATCTTTGATGCCAACCTCACGACGCTCATCACTTGCGTCGTACTAGGATTTGTGGGCAGCGAAGAGGTAAAGGGCTTTGCCATTGTCCTGGGAATCGGCATCACGACCAGTATGTTCACCGCGTTGTTCGTGACCAAGCTGGCGTTCAATTCGCTCATCGCCGTGGGATGGCTCAAGGGATTCTCCATGCGACGGATCATCGGACGACCGTCCATCGACTGGATGGGGTTGCGCAGGAAGTTCTGGCCGGTTTCTCTGGTCGCCGTGATCTTGGGTATGGGTCTGTTTGTCGGTACAAGCATCGCCGACAAAGAGGCGGTGTTCGACATCGAGTTTCTCGGGGGAACCAGTGTGCAGATCGACCTGAAGCCCGAGTTTTCTCTGGACGATGAGGAACTGGCAGATGCCATAACCTCGTCAGAAGAGGGTTCCGCCACGGCGTGGTTGGTCAGCGCAGCGGATGAGCTGGAACGTGCCACCGCCGCGGACGGCGACGTGCCGGGGCGCTTTGTTTTGGAATCGCCCGAGCTGACCGCGGGGCAGTTGGCCGCCCTCATGCGGGCGACCATTGAGGATCGGGTGGAGCGCGGGGGCATCCGCACGGTGGGTACGCAGGCCGTTTTTGACGGCAAGGCCGGGAAGCTCGATCTGGCCGGATTCAAGATAGCAATGAGTGAGGCGGCAGCGGCCGCGCGGCGCGCCGCGGACCGGCTGCGTAACGCCCGCGTACAAAGCGTAAGTGAATTGGGCGAGGAAGCCGACGCCGGCAAGTCATACGAAATTTCCACCGTGGAAACCAACAGCGGGCTGGTCCAAGAGGCGATCATGGCCGTCCTTGGGGATAAACTCGAGGTCCAACTCGCCATCGGCTTTGCGACCGACGTCGACGACATCTTGACCAGAGATCACTTCTTCGTTGTCGAGTCGGAGGACAAGTACCTGTCGGACGTCATAGGTGGAGAAGCCAACTACGATATTCGGAAGTATCGCGGTGGTGCGGCCGTCTTGGTGTCGATCGACGATCGCGAGGCGCCGCTCGCCCTGGCCGAACTCGAAAAACGAATGCGTGAGATCGGTCTTCAAATCCAATTCGAGCAGCATAGTTCGCGCGAGTTCTCCGTTTTCCCCTTGGGCGAATCCTCGAAGCGTTCGGACGGCGAGGCGGGGTACCGGCGGTTTACCGTCTTGAGCGTGGACGAATCGCAATTGTACGAAGATGACGCCGTTCAATGGACGGAGTCGCTCGCTCGCCCACTGTTGGAGCAAGTTGAGGCCGCGCTCGGAAGTGAGAAATCGCTCTCCAAGGTCATTACCTTCCTGCCGCAAATCGCCCAACAGACGAAGAATCGCGCGATCTTCGCGATTGTAGTTGCCTTTTCCGCGATTGTGGCTTACCTCTGGCTGCGGTTCGGTACGAAGGAATACGGACTGGCGGCGATTGTGGCGTTGGTTCACGATGTGGCGGTGACGTTAGGATTGGTGGCCCTAAGCCACTATGTCTTTGACACGGTGTTCGGGAAGGCGTTTCTGATTTCGGATTTCAAAATCGACCTTTCGATGGTCGCGGCCATCCTCACGGTCATCGGATACAGCCTCAATGACACCATCGTGGTGTTCGACCGAATTCGGGAAAATCGCGGGCGGATCGGTTCGTTGAATCCCAATCTCCTCAACAATAGTCTGAATCAGACGCTGTCGCGTACCCTGCTGACCTCCACGACAACTTTTCTCGTGGTGTTCATCCTATACGGTTGGGGCGGCAAGGGTGTGCATGGGTTCAGCTTCGCGTTGCTGATCGGAGTCGTCGTAGGAACCTACAGCTCGTTGGGCGTGGCGACGCCGCTGCTCTACCGCCCGCGCTTGCTACGAGGGGTCGTTCTGGTGATCGCCGCACTCGGCCTAATCGGAATCGTTCTTGCCGAGGTAGAGGGTCAGACAAAGCAATTGATCTGGTGCGGTGTCATCACCGCGATTTGTGCCGGTTTCTTGGCACGAGGTCAAATGTCCGCACGGCGATATGGAGGTGGTGCGCCGGCGCCGGCATAATCGCAATGCGACGAGGTCGGATCGGTGGTGGCACACGATACGACTGAAACGAGTAATTCACAGGGTCGGCGGAGCAAGGCTTCGCCGGCCCTTATTGTTTTCAGGCATGGCGACTATTCTAAATAGCCCGCTTCCTTACGGGCGCGTCTCGGATCGGGGCGATCCAACCCGCAACTTCAAGGTGATGGTGCGATAGCCATCATGCGGTGTAGGAATTCCAGTTCAAATTGCCAAATTTTTCTTTTCGCGTTGACTGGGGGGGCGCGATCGTTTACACTAGGCATGGTGGTGTTGGCGCGCGCTAACGCAAGATGGTGCCTGGCGGGTCGCGGGGTCTGGGAGTGTTTTCTGCGACGAGGGGGCCGTAAGGCGTAATTGACCGATCTACCGCAGTTTGGTAGCGCAGCAAAAGGGAGTTTGTCATGCGCCCGGACGTCAAGCTTGGTGTAGCCATTTCGTTTATCCTTGTTGTTGTCGCGGGAGGGTATTACCTCTATCGCGATTCACGCGAGGTTTCCATTCCCGTTTCAGGAAAGACGGCGGACCTCGCGAGCCTTCAGGGCGCTTCGAATCTGGACGCCAATTCGCCAAAGTCGCAGGCGGGTAAGACGCGGAAAGACGAGAAATCCGCCAGAAGCAATTCTCGTCCGAAACAGTCCAAGCCGGTATCCGCCCGCAAAGGGGATAGACGGGTTGCGGATTCCGGCCAGTCCGCGATGAAGCGGGCACGCCACGAGAATCAATCGGGGCGGCGATCGGCGGATCAAAACGGTGGGAACGCCCGGGAAAGTTCAGCCTCCGGCAACGGCCGGAAACCGAAAGGCGTGAATCGTCCATCATCCACGCCCGTCAACACAGTCGGGACGGATGCCGCCCGAAACAAATCCGGGCAGAACCCTGCCGAGTCCCCGAATTCGGCGACACTCAAGTCCGCGACAGCCAACGCTTCAAAGCGAAAGGGGCCGTCGACCCGCGGCGATGGCGGTACACAGACTACAAAGCGCACGCGGTCCGACCGCGGACAGAGATCGCCTCGGGGATCGCAGGCGGTGAGCGGAAACGGGTCAGCCTTGGACAAGCGAGCGGCCGGCTCCGGATCGCGGGCGGGACGAAATCGCTCCGGGCCGTCGAAGCACGCGAGGTCTTCGCCGACCATTGCAATAGAAACTCATCGCTTGCAGCCCGGCGACACGCTAGCGGGCTTGGCCGTGAGCTACTATGGATCGGAGCGACATGTGGGTCTTCTACTCGACGCCAATCCGCAGATTCGCAATCCTGATCGGCTTCAAGTCGGGGCCGTGGTGAAGATACCGCCGGCGCCCCGCGGAGACCGTACCGCGCCCGCCGCGGTGCACGAAGATTCCACCGTTCCCACGGGGACCCAGCGGACTTATACGGTTCAGTCCGGCGACAGCTTCTATGCAATTGCACAGTCACAATTGGGTGAAGCGTCACGATGGAGCGAGTTATTCGAACTCAACAAGGCCTTGGTGAAAGGCGACCCGAAACGACTGCAGATCGGGCAAGTCATCACGCTGCCGAATTGATCGCACTTTGCGCACCGCGCGGGTGGGCAAACGCCCTCGGTTAACGATCACTCGCCGTTGCCGTCTTTTTCGGTACGGCGTTGTCGGATCCCGTCCAGTTCCAGCTTGGTCGCCTCGTCGGAAGGATCGAGTTTGATCGCCGTTTCGAATTGCGCGGCGGCTTCATCCAGCCGGTGCAGGTCTGCAAGAAAACGACCGAGATTCCTATGGGCGTTTACGTGCTGCGGGTTCAGCCTTATCGCTTCCGTAATTTCGGTGACGGCCTCGTCCTTGAGACCAAGTTGAAACAGCGCCACGGCGATCTTGTGATGAACCTCGGCGTGGTTTGGGCTGAGCTGTGCGGCGCGAGACCACGCTCCGAATGCCTCGTCGATTCGTTCATGGGCAAATAGCAAGGTGCCGAGATTGTAGTGCGACTCGAATCGGTCCGGTTTGAGCCTGACGATCTCGCGAAGCTGTTTGATCGCGGCTGCTGGTTGCCCCAACTGACTGAGAACGAGGGCCAGATTGTGCCTTGATTGCGGAAGGTTGGGTTCGAGGCGAACCCACTCGGTGAAGTGAACCGCGGCGACATCGAATTGTCCCTGCCGGGCAAGAAGATCGCCAAGACGGTGATGCGCGTTAGCCAGGTTGGGGTCTAGGCTGAGAGCCTTTTCGTAGTAGTACACGGCCTCTTCGTTCTTGCCGGACTTGTCTGAAACAAAGCCGCGCATGAATTGTGCACCGGCCATGCGGGGCTTCAGGCGAATGACTTCATCGTATTGCTCGCCGGCTTCTTGCAGTCTACCCGCCGTGAGTAGCGCATCACCGAGTTCGACATGAGGCTCGTGGCGTTGCGGGGCAATCTCGATTGCGGCTTGGAGCTGAGCGACAGCCTCAATTGTGTCGCGGTCGGCCATGAGTCGTCCCAACGCCAGGCGGGCATCGAGGTTGTCGTCGCTGACTTCTATGGATTTTCGTAACTGAAAGATCGCCTGATCGACCCTCCCGGTCTCGGCGAGGACTTTGGCATAGTTGACGCGCAAGGTCGTACTGTCCGGTCGACCGTCGACCGCTTTGCTGTAAAATGTTATGGCATCCGTCAATCGTCCCTGCGCGCGCAGAGCTTCTTGAAGGCGGGTGTGTGCTGTCTGGAAGATCGGCTTCAGTTCGATCGCCGTTTTTTGGGCTGCGACGGCTTCTTCGACCCGGCCGAGAGCCAGAAGGAAGCGTCCCAGACGGGAATAAGCGGTGTAGTCCAGAGGGTCCGCGCGAAGTGCATGACGGCATTCGGTCACGGCTTCCGCGGTCTTGCCTTGTTCGAAGAGCACGTCGGCGAGCACACACCAGGCGTGAACGTCATGCGGCACCTGGTGCACGACTCGGCGCAAGTGCGATTCCGCTTCTACGAACCGGCTCAATCCCCTCGATAGGAGCATGGCGTAATTGAATCGTATCTGATGATCTCGGGCATGTTGGGCGAGTACACTTTCGTACCGGGCGGCGATCTGTGAGAGCTGTTCAGGTTGCGTGATTGCCCGTAGCTGAGTCATGCGCTCTTCCTGCTGTTGAAGGCGAGCCAGGCTGTCGAGCTGGTGACTAAACGGCGGACGGCGAAGTCGGCCGACGATGTCTTCCACCGCAAGAAGCCGATCCCAGTCGGAAAGAGCCAAGCGTTCCGCGCATTGTTCTTCCGTCATGGGTGCCGAAGCCCCGGCCGCGCCCTGTTGGATGTTCACAGGAAGAATGTTCGGCATGGCCCGGAACAAGGAAAGAGCCAGCAAGTAATTGCCATGAAACGTCAAGTGCACGTGGTCGAAAAAGAAGGCCTCGCCCGGCGTACCGTCCTGTGCGACATTCTCGAGATCGCGTGAAAAGTCGATGAGTTGGGTCGAATTGTTCGAGCGTGACGCGGCCACCTCGCGAATGATTCGATTGATTGGCGAATCAGCGCGAAATCGTAGCGTGTCCGTGTCGCGGGCCAGGGCGAACAGCCTTCGGGCCTCGTCACGTCGTGCCAGCGTGAGATTGGCTTGTCCCATCCGGTAGGTCAGTTCGGCGTACCGATCGTCAATGGCGGCGGCTTCGTGATAGGCTGTGATGGCGTCTTCGTAGTCTCCTCGCCTTTGTAAATCCTGACCGGATGCATATGCCGATTCCCAGCGACCCCGTTCGTCCGACGTCAGATCGGGTCGGTGAAGCGATGCGAACGGAGGACAATCGCTCAGATTGGTCCCCACTGTACAGAGTGCAGTTTGGGCACCGTGCTGCGCGGCACTCATGCAAATGTCTTGCAGATTTTGCCGGAAATGATCGTAGACCGATTCGAGTTTCTTGTGCTGCCATGGGATTTGATTGCCGAGGAACATGGCCATGCCACCCCAGTCACGTGATCGCGCAGCACCGAACACGCGTCCGAATCGTTGGATCAATTGAGCGACGCGCGTTTTTTTGATCTGGGTGACCGATCGCCGAATCGAAGCACTACCCGAGAGCGGTGAAAAGACAGAACCGGGGCCGAAGGGGCCGACAACTTCATTGTTTCCCAAATACACAATAAACAGATCAGGCTCTCTTTGGGCGCAGTCGCTCGCGATATCTCGGACGACATGCGAGTTGACGGCGGTGATCGCGGTGTTGACCACTTCGAAGTTCGTTTTCGGATAACGCGCCTCCAGCATGACCTGCAGAATACGGGCGAAGCTGAATGCCGGCTGCGGATCACCCTGTGCGGCCGATGCGCCGAGCACGAAGATCCGATACGTCCCCGAGGGCTTGTGGCGGGAAACGGTCGTGCTGATCGGTTGGCGCGCGGCTTCGGGTGGGAAATAGGACCAGGTGGCTTTCAGATTCGTACAGAGTGCTTCCCCGTCACCGGTCTGGCAGGGCACCAGAAACGCCGTCGTGTACCCGAATCCGACAAGGCGTAACAGTAGCTCAATCAGGATGAGAAAGAATGCGGGACCGCCCACAATCGCTACGAAGCGGAAGATCCAACGTCGAGCGCTCGGTGGCGTTTTCGGTGAGCCGGGTTCATCCTGCACGTCGTCGGAACGAGGTCTCGATCGCTTGGATCTCCTTTTGGTCATTTGCGTTGAAGCCTATTGCGAATCACGGCGTCACGACCCGTTTCGGCAACGGACGACGTATCACCGCCGGGAGCGTAGTGAATAGCGACCGGTCGAACAAGCTTCTGAATATCGCGGCTGCCCCATCCTTCAGGTACTCCCGCCGGGTAGGGGACAGCTGGGAAGCGACGAAGCGACGGAGGGGAAGACGAGGCAGGGCGAAGGATGGACTGGTGACGTGTACGGCGTTACGTAACCCATGGTTTCGCGAGACTTGCGGTTCACAAGTACGTTTTTGGTGGTTTCTGTCTCTTGGCAGAGTCAGTGTTCGCCCCAAGGGGGCAGCAATTTGTCAGCCCAGGGCATTGCCGGGCGTTGCCCTGGGCTGCCATGTCACTGCCCCGTTGGGGCGAACAATGAGCGCACCCGAACAGCAGCGGCGAACAACGATCGCACACGAACGACAGTGGCACACACACACGCAAGAGGGGCAAACCGCGAACGCCTACGAGGCGCAGATCGTACGCGCGACGAAGATCGATCACAAGCGACTTGTGTAGAACAACGAGGGCGGGGCCCTCGGTTTGCTAGCAACGCGGATCATCTCTAGAATCCGAACCGGCGATCGCGATCTAGGGAGACTTTGAGGTGATACCTGCGGGGTTCAAACCGTTTGAAGAGATGTTGCCCGAGGATTACGCATCCATCGGGCTCAAATGTGGGCTGGAGGTGCATCAGCAGCTTCTCACGCGAACCAAGCTCTTTTGCCGCTGCCCGGCGGGCCGCTTCACCAACGACTGCGATTGCGAGATTCTGCGGCACATGCGCCCTACGCTGTCGGAGCTCGGCGAATACGACGGCACCGCACTGATGGAGAAGAAAACGCGGAAGAACATCTACTACCGCCTTCATCACGAAACAGTCTGCACATACGAATTCGACGATACACCGCCGTTCTTTCTTGCGGACGATGCGCTGGACATTGCCATAGAACTCGCGCTGCTCCTTCGGCTCAACACAGTTCAAGAGCTGCATATTGCCCGAAAGCAGTATCTCGATGGCTCGATTCCCGCCGGGTTTCAGCGAACCACAATCCTCGGTGTGGACGGATGGATACCGTACAAAGAACGTAGAATTCACATTTGGCAACTCGAGCTCGAAGAAGACTCATGTCGTGAAGTTTCCGATGTCGGCCACGATCGGGTCTACCGGACCGATCGGCTCGGTATGCCGCTCGCCGAAGTGGTCACCGGTCCCGACATGCGCACGCCACAGGAAACGGCGGAAGTCGGCGAGGTCATACGCCGCTTGTGCCGCAGTACGGGGAAGGTACGCACCGGGTACGGTGCCGCACGCCAAGACGTCAACGTCAGCGTACGGGGCGGCACACGGATCGAAATCAAGGGTGTTCCGCAATTGTGGCGGATTCCACGGCTCGTCTACAACGAGGCCATGCGCCAGTGCTCACTTCTTGAAATCAAAAGCGAGCTGAACAGCCGCGGCGTGACGCCGAACACGTTCCGCCATTATAGCGATGATGTGACCAGGATTGTTGCCAAGACTCACTACGGACCCATGCGCGCCGCGGTGGCGGGCGGCCACGTGGTTCGTTGCATCGTGCTGAAAGAGTTCGCCGGGGTTTTGAATAGGCTCACGCAAGAACATACGACATTCGGGAAAGAGCTCTCCGACCGCATTCGCGTGATCTCATGCCTGACTCACCTGCCGAACATGGTTCATTCAGACACGGCCTCGGAATCGCTTTACGGGAAGGATTGGCAAAAGCTCCACAAGCGGATGAAGGCGGACCACGGCGACGCCTTAATCCTCGTATGGGGAGACCAAAGAGACGCTAAGTGTGCTTGTGACGAAGTCGCCATTCGTGCCAAGGAAGCCTTGATCGGTGTGCCCGCAGATACGCGGCAAGGGCTGAAGGATGGGACAAACGGTTTCGAACGCGTGCTGCCCGGTGCGCAACGCATGTATCCCGATACCGACCTGCCGCCGCTACTTATCGATTCCGCGAGAGTCGACCGGATTAGAGCGACGCTGCCGGCGTACATATGGGACTGGGATAAACGCTGTCGATCGCTAGGTCTAAACGAGGAGCTGCTGACCTGCCTTCACCGCTCGAGTTTCCGCCACCTGTATCTCTCTATTGTGGACGAGTTCGATTGCGATCCGACGTTCGTGGCCGTCATTCTCTGCCAGCGGCTAAAGTCCTTCAAGCGATGCGGTCTGCCGATTGATGGCCTGACAGACCAACTCGTCTTGGACGTCTTCCGTGCCACCGCAAAAGGGCGGTGTTCACGCGATGGCGTGGAGAAAATCTTTCGGATCATTCTGGAATCAATCGCGGATGCGCAAAGTGAGCCGGTCGATGTCGAGTCGGCCCTGTTGTCTCTTGGCGAAGATTCCGCAACGGACCAAGCGCTTGATGAACAGCTTGCAGATGCCCTCAGAGCGTTCAAGCCGGGTCGTCAGGAATCGGGCGGTCGGCGGCATCGCTTCGTGATGGGCAGGCTCATGCACAAGTATCGCGGTCGTGTCGACGGAACCCGCCTTGCGCAACGTGCCCATTTGATTTTGTCGCAGAACGTCGCCAATTCATCGAGTCCATGAGTGACCGTTGCGAAAGACCACGGTGTGAACCACGATTGCAAAGGCCGGAGTGCGAAATGACCGTAGAGACGCGGCAAGGATACCGTGGCGTCGGCCGAGAAACTCTCATCCGCTTCGGCGTCGATGTATGGAGCGACGTGCAAATGGAAACGACCAGCGGCCCGTTTCGCGGTTTGATCCTGCCGCGTTCGGAAACGGCGGATGAACGCCATATCGTGCTCAAACTTGCTAGCGGCTACAACGTCGGTATCGAGGCTTCGTCGATCTCGCAAATGACCCAGGTCGGCCGCCGGGAAGCCAATTACAAAATTTCCCAAAGAGAATTTCCAACTCAAAAATCCAAGCCAAACGTCATGTTGTTCGGTACGGGCGGTACGATCGCAAGCCGACTCGACTATCGAACGGGGGCGGTGGTTCCCGCGTTCTCTCCCGGAGAACTCTACGGCTCCGTCCCCGAGCTCGCAGACTTTTGCAACTTGTCCACCGAAAAAATATGCGGCGTCTTTAGTGAAAACATGGGGCCTCAGCAATACAAACAGATCGCCCGACGCATCGGCGAAGAGATCGAAGCCGGCATCGACGGCATCGTCATCGGACACGGCACCGACACCATGCACCACACCGCTGCGATCTTGAGTTTTATGGTACAAGATTCCCCCGTTCCGATCGTGATGGTCGGGTCACAACGATCTTCCGACCGCCCTTCTTCAGACGCCGCGATCAATTTGATCAACGCGGTAAAGGCGGCCGCGGATGGGGACATCGCCGAGGTGACCGTGTGCATGTTCGGCCCGACATCGGACGAGTATTGCCTTCTTCATCGCGGAACTCGCGTGCGGAAAATGCACTCTAGTTATCGCTCGACCTTTCGCACGATAGGCGACACCCCCCTGGCTACGATCGATCAGAAGCACATTGTCTACTTGAAGGAAAACTTCAACCGGCGGCGCAACGATCGATGCGTGCGCATCAAGACCTCATTTGAAGACAAGGTGACGATCCTCTATTACTATCCGAACATGCAGCCCGACGTTGTCGATGCCCTCGTCGACAAGGGCTATCGTGGCATCGTCATCGCCGGCACGGGATTGGGTCACATCAACAAGCCGCTGTATCCGGCGATTCGCCGTGCCACGGAAAAGGGCGTTCATATCTACATGACGGTCCAGACGTTATGGGGCTACGTGCAGATGTACGTGTACGAAACCGGACGTGAGATCATGGAACTGGGCGTCGTACCGGGATCGAACATGCTGCCCGAAGTGGCTTTCATGAAATTGTGCTGGACACTCGGACAGACCGACGATCGCGATGAGGTCCGACGGATCATGCTGACCCCCGTCATGGACGAGATCACCGAACGAGAGCCCTACAACGGATACCTCATCTTCCAGGGAGAGATCCCCGAGGTGCAAGAGTTTCTCCGCACGATCAAGCGATAGAGCCGGTGCCGGCGGCAAGAAACTGACCGATTTTCCGCAAGACGGACGATGGACCGAACATGTATGGGGTGAGACTCGCGAGTGTTTCGATAAAGCTCAAAAGGGTGGGCTGCGTCGGGGAGCTCTAGTCCGGATCAGACGGAACAGAAAATCTTTTGTTGTTGGAGTCAATTGAAATGCAACGAACAGCATTCATCATCACTTGTGCGCTGGCCTCGTTTTCAGCGGGGTGCGCTGGTATCTACGGCGGGGGAGGCACGGACCCCGCACCGCAAGAAGGGCTACGCAACTTGAACGCGGTGGATTTCAACGATGACATACCCCAAGACTCGGATCCGGCAACCGTAATCCTCGACGGAGGGACGGTGACTTTCGCTGGCGGCGCGGCCGGCACCTTGGGAATTATTCCGCTCTATTTCAGCGATTCCTTCGCCTGGGATTTTGCGGCCGGCGGTATGTCGACCGTGACGTTTGACGGTCTGGATGTCAGAGTGGTTCGATTCTACTTCGCCCATCAAGGCGCCGGTGCGGCTACGCTCACGGCGGAATCGGCCGACGGCACCTCGTTGGGAACTGCGACCTCATTTGCGGCAACCTCGTTGGGTGATAGCGATGCGGTGTTCGAGATCGACGCCGGGGACGTATCCATCGCCAGACTGGTCATCGCTGTCCCGGACGGGGCGGTCGTCGCGCTGGATCATCTGGTGATTTCCGTGCCGGACGAGAGCGGGGAATAACGGCGAATTTCGCTTGGGCTCGTCGCTAAAGGTTCGCTAACCGTCGGTAGACCCGCGCGTAGCCCTGTGCCATCGTCCTCGCACTGAAGCGCTCTTCGGTGTTCCGGCGACAATCTTCCGGACGAATGGTTTGCAGCTTTTCCGTGGCGCGCACGGCCGCGTCAAGTGAGTCGACAATGAAGCCGGTCTCGCCCTCTACGATGATCTCGGGCAGCGCGCCGAATCGTGTGGCGATCAACGGCGTGCCACTCGCTTGGGCTTCCACGGCGACAAGCCCGAACGGTTCACACCAACTAATGAGAAAAAGCACGCCCGCCGCCTTGCGATAGACCGGCGCCAGGTCTGCCTGCGAGAGGAGCCCGAGGTATTCAATGTTTTTCCCGTCCAGATGCGGTTTGATTCGAGCGTCAAAGTAGTCTTGGTGCTGTGGTTCGATCATACCCGCCAAGAGAAGCCTCCGACTGCTGCGGCGGGCTACCTCGATCGCCTCGGCCGGTCCCTTTTCCGGCGCGAGCCGTCCGGCGAACAGCAAATAGTCATCTTTTTGCGGCTCGAACGGAAATTCCTCCAGCCGGATGCCGTTATGGACGGTGGCCACGTAGTTTAGCTCCGGCAGCAGTGATCGCTCAGCGTCGGAGAGTGAAACGAAAGGTAGATCACCGAACTTCTTCAACATGGGATGAGTGGCGCGGACCCACGCGGACCCATGTAACGTAGTCACCAGTGGGCAGTTGATTAGCCGCCCGAACCCCAGGGCATGCACATGCAAATGCGAATGTACGACGTCGAACTCGCCGGCCGCCGCTTGTTCCATACAAATGGCGATGTGTAGTTGCTCCCAGACACGTGAATCGGGAGGACCCTCTAGCAAACCCGTCTTTTGATCAAAGGCACGCGCCCTGTTCCGCTCCGCTTCGGGCCAGATGGCAAGCGCATGGGGGCAGGTTTCTACAAGTGTGGCACTTGTTCTCGTACCGCCGGCGGCGAAGAGCGTCACGTGGTGCCCGAGTTTGACGAGTTCCTCCGTCAAGTTGTGTGCAACGAGTTCCCACGGCCCATAGCCGGAAGGTGGCAGCGGCCAACTAATTGGCGCGAGCATGGCAATACGAAGCGGGTCGCCGGTGTTTGTCATCTTGTTTCGCTTTTAGCTGTCGGAAATATCACCGGCTTGGCTGTTGTTTTTGAGCCACACGAGCATTTCGCTAACGCTGCCCTGCGCCAAGGCAATCGAAGTATCGGCCGCACCGTAGTAGAGATTGAGTGAGTCTCCATCCTTGCCGAGCGAGTAGCCGCAGGGAAAGACGACATCACCGACATCCCCCGTTCGTTCGTATTCGGTTTCGGGGCCCATGATCCATTTGGTCCCGCGCAGAATGCACCTTGTCGGGTCGTCGAGGTCCATTAATGCGAGGCCCAACCGGTAGAGGCACCCCGCAGGCGTATTGCGGACGCCGTGGTACATGATCAGCCAGCCGTCGGGCGTCT
>JADFIX010000713.1:1075-3225 GCA_022566435.1 Planctomycetota bacterium | reverse complement strand
ACCATCTTCGAAGAGAGTAAAGCCTTTCGGGCCAACCCGCCCGGTGCGCTTTTTGAGGCCGTCGAGAGACTCCGCTCGAGAAATATCCCACAAGCCGTTGTTAACACTCGGCGCTGGCGCGCCTCGCGTTGTCTACGTTACGTCGGATCCGTGCAGCACCGGAAGCCGCGGTCGCTGTCGATACTGTCTGGAGCTTCGTGAAACTCGTCGCCGAAGCAGGCCAGTCCAGTGCGGTTGCTGCGGAAGCTGCCGCCGCGAACGGCGCGGTCGCGGAGGGCGGATTCTCCCGGCGAACGCGGCACCGGTGTTTCGACCCACTCTTCGACGTTGCCGCTCATGTCGAAAAGTCCGTAGGGGTTGGTCTCTTCCACGGTTGGAAAGTCCGATCCATCACCGATGTCGCCGCCGCCACCTTCGTTGTATCGCGTACCGTCAAAAAACCCGACCGGCGTCGTGCCGGGTTCGAATGGATCGGCGCTCGAGTCGAAGTTGGCCTCGGCGCCCAACAGCGGGCCGTCGCGTCCGATACCGAAAACGTGGTTGACGACCAAGGCCGCGTCCCAGGCGGCGGCCTTGAACCATTCGTTGTACGGATTCTCGCCGGCAAGACCGCCGTCCATAGGGAGGCGATATCCGCGAAAACCGTTTACCAGATCGAGTCGTTCGTCGTCGCTTAAGTCGCGGGCACCCGGCAGCGGATCCGGAACACCTTCGGTGTCGTCCGTACCCCACCAGTCGCACGTCGAAATCGAAACCGCATGCCAATCCCCGGCGTGAGAACCCTCCGCGTACGCCCGCTGGGAAGCCCCCAAGCCGTCTTTCAGAGTCAACCAGTTGCAGTACTTCAAGGCCCCGAACCAACTGACGCCCGTGACCGGATGCCGCTCGAATTCCGGCTCCACGGCATATTCATTTTCGAGCGAATCGAATGTGATTCGCCTATTCACGAACGAATTGAAGACACGAAGCGTTCGTCCGCCGTCGCCCGGACCGGTTTCGCCGGTCTGCTCTGTATTGACGTATACGTCACCGGTATCCAGATCGAAGTAGAGAAAGCGACCGCGATCGTTTGCCAAACTGAGCAGCGCATTGTTTAGAAAATCGACGAACGCTTCGTTGGTGGTTTCGTGTCGGGCGATGCGAAACGAATACATCGGTCCGTCCGGCTGGACGTCACCGGCCGACACGATGGCCATTTCGACAATCGCAGCGGGAGGCGCACCGAGGATGTCCGTCTCTTCATTGAATGAGATTTCTATGTCGACGGTGAGGTCGGGTTGGCCGGGTAGGGGGGGCTCAATGACACCCCGGACCGATTGCCCTTCACCGTTCAAAGTTAGCCAGTCTGCGCCTGTGGATACGTCGTATTCGCTGGTCAGCGCGGCACCCGGCACCTGCATGGTATAGGCCGAACTACCCGCATCCACGACGAACGGGCCGCCAACGGGACCGCTTGCCGCCACATTCGTGTCCGGCGTCACTTGGATCGAGATGTCGCCTTTCGATTGGACGATGCGAAAACCGGTGAAGGCCCGGGCGGCGCTTGGCTGGTCCTCGAATCGCGTCAAATTATTCAGCAAGGGCGAGGGTCCTATCGTCTGCCAGTTCCCGCCGCGCGTGGACCGCGTCATCGCGGTGCCGCCTTGGTCCTGCATCCACTCCCCCGCGTTTCCGCACATGTCGAACAGCCCGTAGGCGTTTTGGGAGGCGCGCGTCGCCGCGTCCCCGTCCGCCAGCGTGTTCCCACCGTCGAACCAGCCCACCGGCGTCAGGCTGTTTTCTTCCGTGTCGCCGCTATCCCAGAAATTCGCATCCTCACTCTCCAACTCGTCGCGGCCGAATCCGTACAGCCTGTTGAGGCCGAGCTCTCCCGGGCAGACCGGCTCGGCGGTCACACAGGCGTCTACCTCGTCGGCCACACCGTCCACACAACCTGGTCCGTCGATCGTAAGCGTAAACGCCCCCGTATCGGCGGCGCGGGTGGCCACGCGAATCCAATAGGTCGTGCCCGCTTCGACGTCGATTTGCGTCGGGCCTTCCGTGTGGCACGCGATGTCGCTGCAAACGTTTGCGGGACAGGCGGTGTGGACGGAGAATAGATGTATTTCGAAGGGGTCGAGCGTTAACTCGAGCGTCAGTGTGCCGTCTTC
>JADFIX010000713.1:0-1065 GCA_022566435.1 Planctomycetota bacterium | reverse complement strand
TAGCGGTAGACGATCTGCGAGCGATCGACGGCGATGCACGGGAACACGTGCGCGATCAGGTCGAAGAAGTAATCGACCTCCGCCTCCGTGCAGCGCGCAGGCTCGCGCGGGTCGGCCTCGAGGTCGCATGAAGACTGTCCGTCGGATGATGCATTCGCGGTCGTGCTGACAAGGTCGGTACCGCCTGTTTCATGCGTCCAAGCGGCTGCCTTGTACCATTCATTGTAGATGCCGACACCGTCGAGCCCGCCGTCCATGGGTAAACGGAACCCGAAGTGATTCGCGATCAAGTCTGCACGTTCCACGTCGTTCATATCTCGCACCAACCAGTCCGTGGCGGCGATCGCCACCGGGTGCCAGTCCTCCGGCAGCGGTCCTTCGGTATAGACAAGTTGGGACGCATCGATGCCCTGCAGGAGCGTCAGCCAATTGCAGAACTTCAGCGCACCGTACCAAGTCACGCCGACGACCGGCTCTTCCTCCGCGCCACCGAATACGCGGTATTGCGTGGTGTCAAACTCGATCCGCCCGCCAAGAGAGGCATCGAAGAGCAGCGTTCCCGCACCGTCCGAACCGACCACACCGTCCTGCAAAGAATTGATGTAGACGTCGCCCGAGTCGATGTCGTGATACAGCCAGTGACCTCGCGGTAGCCCGCGGGAGATGAACGCGTCGTTCAGAAAACCGAGAAACTCACGATTGGTGATTTCGTTGACCCCGATCCGAAAAGAGTGCGCGGGGCCCGCGGGCTGCGGATCGTCGCCTTCCACGATGGCCATCTCGATCGTCAGCGGCGACAGGCCGACGCCGACGACAACGCTTCGCGTGGTGGATGCCCCACTGGCGACGTCCTCAAACAGAATCACCGCGGTGTGAAGTTGGTTGATAGGAAGCTGCACCAACGCCGGCGTGCTGATGGAAATATTGACCTCCGCGTCGAGACCCGGGGCGAGAGACCCGATGTCGGACGCGCCGCCGTTGATCAATATCCAGCTCGCATCGGATGTCACTTGCCAGGGAAGTTGTTGCTCCGATGGATTGGACAGTGTGTAGGTCTTGGTGTCG
>JADFIX010000712.1 GCA_022566435.1 Planctomycetota bacterium | reverse complement strand
TAACGGACCCAAGCGGACGCACTGGCCGACCATTACAAAACCATCCAGGAAGACCACGACACGCAGACTCGCATGCACGACGACGAAATCGTCGCGATCGAGAGTCGACTCCGAGCGGTCACGAGTCAAACGGCACAATCCATCACCGACTCGGAGAAGGCGACCGAACGACATGACGAAATCGCACGGCAGCTTGTCGCCGACCTGCAAGAGAAGTGCGAACGGACCCAAGCGGACGCACTGGCCGATCATTACAAAACCATCCAGGAAAACCACGAAACGCAGGCTCGCAGGCTCGACGAAGTGGTCGCGTCCACCGAGAAGAGATTGACTGAATTGGATCGGCGTGCGACGGCGATCGCAGAGCGAATCGTCGAATCGTCTAAGCAGAACGCCGCGCAACTGGAAAGTGAGGAGAAACGACTGCGAGATACGCTCGACGAGGCCTTCGTCGATTGTAAGCAGACGCAGTCGGCGATGGTGACACGGCTGCAACAGGTGGCGGAAGAAGCTCGCGGTCTGCAGGAAAAGGCACTCTCCGAACTCGCTCGGACTACGAAGGAATTCGACGACCTGATCGATCATGCCAAAATCACCAATACCGACCTCATCGCCACGCAACACCGCGGGGAGAACTTGTTGCGCGAAACGCACGCCGCCACCGGAAAGATTGAATCGATGAACCACAACGTGAGCCAAACATTGGTGGACATCGGGTCCGCTTCCGAACGCGTCGGACAGGCCCGCGAACAATTGCAAGCCGCAGAACAAGTCGCGGCGCGATTGATCGCCGCGATCGATAGCGGCGAACGCATCGAATCAAAGCTCGACGAAGTGACCGGTAATGCGGCCGACCTGCGCGATGCCTTCGTACGAACATCCGCCGAGGCGGAGACCAAGCTCGGCCAGCTAGGATCGCATTCCGCGGCCGCCGCACATGTATTGAGCAAACTGAGTGAAGCCAATATCGACGCGCACGACGTGCTGGAACGAACCACGAAGACGATGATGGCGGCGCGGGAGACCGGCGAAAACACCAAGAGCGAAATGGAACGGTTGCTCAAGGATGTGTCGTCCCTGAAAAACACGGTCGAAACGGCGGCGGCTGAGATGACGGACGGCACCGAGCACGCCGTCGCGTTGACGAAACGTCTCGGAAAAGTCATTCGAACGGCAAACGAACTGAGCGGCGAACTGACCGGCGAACTGACCGGTCGAACGGACGAAGCCAAGCAGTCCGCCGAGACGCTTGACCGCCAATGCACACAGGCAAACACCCTAATCGACCGACTCGGAAATTCGGCCCAACTGCTCGACGGTGCGGGACAAGTCCAAACCGATCTGGTCGAATCGATCGACCAAGCCCGGGTGATCGACGTCGAACTGCGTTCGACCGCCGATGACGCCGTCGTGAAAACGGCGCAGCTCGAAACAAACCGGCAGTCCGCGAGCGAACTGATCGAAGCGCATGAAGGACTGAGTGCACAGACGCGAGACTTGATCGTTCAGCTCGATCTGGGAATCGCCGACGCCCGCAGTACGACGGAAGCCAGTCAACAGTTGCTGGAACAGTACACGCGGCATGGCAAGACGTTGCACGGCGTTCTCGAAAGACTGGGGCGTCGGGCAAATAAACTGGAAGAGTCGTTAGACCAACTGACGGAGAAGCCGTCGACCATTGTGGCCGAAGCGCAGGCCCAGGCGGCGCAACTCGAACAAGTGTGTTCCGCCGTCGGCAGAGTCTTTGCCAAGTTGTCGAAAGCGAGTTTGGAGGCCCACGAGCAAACCAAGGAGTGCCATCGAGCCAGCAAGACGGCATTCGAACGGCTGGAGCAATTGCGTTCTGAGACCGACGGCACGTCCCGTTCGCTGCAGACGTGGCTTGAACACACTCTCCGGGTGGGGGGCGAACTCGCGCAGTCACTCGGGTCGACGCGTACCAATTTGCGAGCGCCAACGCCAGGCGAGCAAGCCGTGAGGATCGCGAACCGCAGTGCTGAGGACCCCGACTTCACGGAGATCGACACCGCAAAAACCGATCGTCCCTACGGCGAGACCGGTGGCGACATTCTAAAAACAGCCGAAGCGCCGCGCTCCATTGAGAACCCCACGGCCCTCGCCATGGCACGTAAACCAGGCCGAGCGAAGGAAATCGCGGGGATGATCGCTGATGCGAAGGCCGCCGATACCGCGAAGACCTAGAAATCCGTGCGGCATGGTATGGCGGGCGGGCCATCAGGCCGGCCGGTCGCACCTGCCGTGGCAAAGCCCGACGAAGACGGCGCCGGAATGCTGACACCGCGATGACATGGCGGCGCTTCGCTCGGCCATGGCACCCACCATTCCAACTGAGATGGCAGGCGGTGACCCAAGGCTCGACCGCTGGGCGCTGCCGGTCTCACCGATCAGTCTTCACCGCCTGAGCCCTGATCGCCTTGATCGCTTCGGGATCGTCGGGCATCAGCTCCGAATCCACCAACCGCGGTAGAAGTTCGACCCAGATCGGCTCTCGCTCAAAGACTTTCCTGAAAATCGGCAGTGCAAGGTCCAGTTTCCCGTTGCCGACAAGCGTGACCGCTTGCCAGAATGGTATCTCGACAATCGCGGGTGCGAGTGCCTCGGCGGCGGCGTACTCGGCTGAGGCTTTTTCGAATTCATTGTGCTCGATCGCCAAGTCGCCGGCGTTCATGTGAAGGTATGCCCGCTGCAACCGGATGAGCCGTTTGAGTTCCTTGATCGGTTCGGGATGATCTTCGATGCGAAGGTCGAACTTGCGATCCAACCAGGGCTTGCCGGTGGACTCCGCCGACACGACGACAAGCGCAGCGGATTGTCGACCTCGAATATCGCCCCCCTCTCGCTCCGCCGCTTCCAGCGCCGCCAACATGCGATCCGCCAAGTCGCCTTCGGCGCTGCGAAACGCCGCCGCCATCGCCGGCCAAACCGTGTCGCGGGCCATCAGATTCGCCTGCACCGAAAACTGCAACTCTTCGTCCACGACATGCCCGGCCTCGGCGATGCATCGCTTGCCGGTATGAGCGGCCACGCGCCCCTTCGCGTCGATCATAGCGACTTGCCGAACCTCGCGACCGGCGTCTCCGGCGAGGACCGACGCCAGGGCATCGGGACCGCTCCTGCCTACTTCCATCAGCGCAAGGCCCATCGGACCGTAGGCAGGGTCGACGAGTGATTGGGTGGCGACGGCGCCGACGCCGGCCTTCGCCCA
>JADFIX010000006.1 GCA_022566435.1 Planctomycetota bacterium | reverse complement strand
CCGGTCAAGATCGACCGGCGTGAGACGCACCGCCTGAAACGCTGTCCCTGTTGCGGTGGGGCGCTGCAACGTTGTAACCGCACACGAACGCGGTACACCGAGGACGTCCCCGAGATCATCGAGCCGGAGGTCACCGAGCACACGCCTGCGGAAGAACAGTCAGTCGAATCGCTCGGACCAGGGCGCTGCGACCCAGGCCGTGCTGGTCGCGGCGGAGGTGGCGCCGCGTATGTTCCCAATGTTCATGACGGCCGCCGGAACGGTCCGCCCGGCGCACGTCTTGATCGTAGGTGCGGGCGTCGCGGGGTTGCAGGCGATCGCCACCGCGAAGCGCCTAGGCGCGATCGTGCACGCTTACGACGTACGTGCGGAAGTGAAAGAGCAGATCGAAAGCCTCGGCGCCAAGTTCGTCGAGATGGAATTGGACGCCGGAGACGCTCAGGACAAGGGTGGCTACGCCAAGGACATGGGCGAGGAATTCCTGAAGAAACAACGCGAATTGATGACCAGGGTGGTGGCCGAGAGCCACATCGTCGTCACCACGGCGGCGATTCCGGGAAGAAAGTCGCCGGTGATCGTCACGGCCGACATGGTCAAGGGCATGATGCCCGGTTCGGTGATCGTGGATTTGGCGGCGGAGCGCGGCGGCAATTGCGAGCTGACCGAACTGGACAAGACCGTGGTCAAACACGGGGTGACGATTCTTGGGCCGGCCGACCTGCCCAGCACCGTGCCCTTCCACGCCAGTCAGATGTTCGCCAAGAACTGTACGAATTTCCTGAAAGAACTGACCAAAGACGGTCAGCTGGCGATCGATATGGAAAACGAAATCCATGCCGGCACGTTGCTGACCCGCGACGGCGAAGTCATGCACCCCCAGATCCGGGAATTGCTCGGCATAACCAACGAAGCCTCTCCCAGCGAGAAGGAGGCCTAAATGGAAGCGAACTTCATTACTCTACTGACCATCTTCGTACTCGCGATTTTCATCGGGTTCGAGATCATTACCAAAGTGCCGCCGACTTTGCACACGCCGTTGATGTCGGGGTCCAACGCCATTTCCGGTATCACCGTGGTCGGGGCATTGATCGCCGCCGGCGCCGGAGAGGGCTTCTGGTCGACGACTCTGGGGTTCCTGGCAGTGGCGCTGGCTACCGTGAACGTGGTTGGTGGATTCCTCGTGTCGCACCGCATGCTGGCGATGTTCCGCAAGAAGGGCTAAGTCGTGGAAGAATCAACGGTCAAGATCATTCAGAACGCCGCCTACCTGCTGGCATCCATCCTGTTTATTCGTGGACTCAAGGGGTTGACCCATCCACGTACCGCGGTGCGGGGCAACCTCATTGGCGCGGTGGCGATGCTGATCGCCATCGTCGCGACGCTCTGGGGCGGGGGGATCATGTCCTGGACGTGGATCTTCGCCGGCTTGATCGTCGGCACGGCGGCGGGGGCCTATCTGGCCCTGACGGTTGAAATGACCGGAATGCCTCAGATGGTCGGCCTTTTCAACGGCTTCGGCGGGGCGGCGTCATTCCTGGTCGCTGGCGGCGAGTTGATCATGTCCATCAACCGATCGCAGGTCGCGGAAGATGCAACGGCAGTCGCAACGCAGACCGCGGGGCACGGTGGGCTCCAGTTCATGATCGCCGTAGCGTTGTCGGGCATCATCGGCTCGGTGACCCTGTTTGGTAGCATTGTCGCGGCGGGCAAGCTGAAAGAGCTGACGTTTACGTTTCGCGGGAAGAAGTACTGGACGAGCAAATCCATGCTGCTCCCCGGGCGACATTTCATCAACGGCGCCCTTTTCGTCCTTGCCATTGTCCTTTGCGTCTTGATCGTAAAGCATCCCGATACGGTGGCGTGGTACGCGATTCTGGTCGTCGTGGCCGGTGCCCTGGGCATTCTGATCACCATCCCCATTGGGGGTGCGGACATGCCGGTGGTCATCGCGCTGTTGAACTCTTACTCCGGACTCGCGGCGTGTGCGACCGGGTTTGTCATCAATAACAACGTCTTGATCATCGCCGGCTCCTTGGTCGGGGCATCGGGCTTGATTCTCACCAAGATCATGTGCAAGGCCATGAATCGTTCGCTGGGCAATGTCATGTTCGCCAGGCTCGGCCCCACCGCGGACGGACCCAGTGCCGACGAAATATACGAAGGCAAAATCAAAGCCACGTCGGCGGATGAGGTGGCCATGCTCTTCGACGGTGCGCAGCGCGTGGTCATCGTACCGGGTTATGGCATGGCCGTGTCCCAGGCGCAACATGCGGTGCGAGATCTGGCAACCCTGCTCGAGTCACGGGGGATCAATGTCGACTTCGCCATTCACCCCGTCGCGGGGCGGATGCCGGGTCACATGAACGTGCTATTGGCCGAGGCGGACATCCCCTACGACAAGCTACGGGAAATGGACGACATCAACCCGGAACTGGCGCAGGTGGATGTCGCTCTGGTTCTGGGCGCGAACGACGTGGTCAATCCGGTGGCGCGGACCGATCCGTCGTCACCGATCGCGGGCATGCCGATTATCGACGTGGACAAGTGTCGCACGGTCGTGGTCATCAAGCGCAGCCTGAGTCCCGGCTTCGCGGGCATCCCCAACCCGCTGTTCGCCATGGACCATACGCTGATGTTCTTCTCCGACGGGAAGAAGGCCTTCGTCGAACTCGTGGCCGCAGTGAAGGAGTCGTAGGACTCGTTTGGGCTATTGTTTCACCGTAACGTCGGGGCCGTTGGATCGATTTCGATAGAAACCGCGAAGTCCTTTCTGAGGTAGCGGCACTTTCCGCCCTTGTTTTCGCAGACGTAGTAGAGTGCGTAGGCGGGTATGGAAACGATGCCGGGCTGCGCTTCGTCCGCGATCGTGACTTCAAACTCGACCGCCCGATCTTCTTGCGTCTCGGCCATTGAAGGATTGGGAAAGACGAGAGTCCCTTCGCCCAACGACAATTCGGGCGGCGGGTCGAGACAGATAGCCAGTTCACGCGCTTCGTTGTTCCAGTAGGGTCGTGTCTTGGGATTCAGTTGGAACCCGACGCGGACACGAACGCGCTGCCCGGGGCGAACGCGAGCCGGCGTCACGATGGATTCAATGGCAACGTACGACCGGTCGTCGCGCTGCAGAGACTCGTTCGTTTCGCGACACGACGGGGCAGACGTGGCGACCGATGCCGCCGAACGGTCGCCGTCGGCGCCTCTTCCCTTGGCCGGCGGCGCCAGTTCCGAGCCGGCGGGCTCGACCGCAAGCGGCACGGGCGTCTCACCTCGAGCTTTGATTTCCTTGCGGGCCTGTTCAACCCAAAAGTAGAAGTTGTACGGCTTGTCCAGGCGCGGTCCGTACTGCTGAATCCGCCGCCGCCAGATGTACTGGTTGGGATTCAGAGACAACGCGAATCCCCAATGCTCCACCGCACGTTGCGCGTCACCTTCTTTTCGAAGCTCTGCGGATTCGTATCGATTTCGTAAAACTACGCCGAGGCGGAAATGCGCTCGTGCGTCGGTCGAATCGGCGGCGATCGCTTGCTCATACGCTTTCGCGGCGCCATACACTGTGCCTTTGCCTCCCTCGAGGAAAAATGCGTCGCCGAGCTCTCGCCACGCCTCCGCTGTCTGCGCCCGCTCGGCGTCCGCACGAAGCTGATCGATTTTCGGCCGAGAGGTGATCGCCGGTGGTTTCGAATCCGCCGGCGGGTAATCGATTTCGAGAAACTTCTTGACGAACTGTCGAGGCCGAATCGATTCATGCCGAACAACGCCCCGCTCGTCGATCGCGACGGGCACGGGCACGACGTCAAGATCGAGAAGGTTGAGCGAATCCACGAAGATCGGCCAATCGAACCGTCGCCACTGCGCATAAAGCGCCGCCCGCTGCGGATGTTGCTCCTGCGCGACACCCACGACGACCAGTTTTCCGGAATCGACGAACAGCTTGACGGTTTCCTGCCACACGGGCAGGACGCGGCGGCACCCGGCTCACCACGACGCGAAATGAATGAGCAGCACCTTTTTGCCGCGATAGTCCGACAATCGCCCGAATTTGCCGTCTAGCTTGGGCAACAGGAAATCGGGGTGGATTTGTCCGACTCTTGTACCGACCACCGGCGGATCGTCGCCACGACTCTCGCTCGCCGAAAGAGGCACCCATACGAGAAGACCGGTGAAAATGGAAATACGGACGACTCGATGCGAGAAATTCGTCACGTTCAGCACTCCTGAATATTTCGTCTGGCCCGCAATACTTGGTCCGATAGAAACCGTTGTCCAGATAGTTTACTCTATTTTTCAACAATCTTCCAGCACTCCGAGACGCGATTAATGACCTGGATTCTCACTTCCTACGGACGCACAATAACACGTTCGCCCGAAACGGCATGGACGCCCGCATGTCCGCCGAAGCGGTCTTCGACTGGGGTTTCTTTGACTGGCGCGACCGTAAGTCACGAAACCACTGGGTACCGTATCGAATTGTGGAGTTTGGGCGATTGTTCTGCTAGAATCAACAGCCCGCATGCCGGTCTGCTGGGTGGAAGCATGAAAGAACCGGTGTAACTCGGGGGGCTGTATACCAAAGAGTCGCGATAGTTCTCGGACTGGGGTCCTCAGGGCGCACACGTACATTAAGTAAGAGAATGCTCAAATGGAGGCACTCTCAACTCGTTGAAATCCCGCATTGGGGGCGAATGTTCCGGGTGGGAGGAATGGAAGATGACCGAGGTTTCAGGTTTGTGTGGATATCGCCTGGCAAAGGCGTGGATGGTCGCAACACTCGCGTTCGGAACGATCGCCTTCGGTGGGCAGGAAATCCGATGGGTTCCGGTTCGAACAGGGGAATTGGGCAGTCCGGCCGGAATCGTCGGCGACCCAGTAGAAGCTGAATTCAATGTGAATCGGGGCTGCTGGGAAATTATTCTTCCCGCGGGTGGGGCCGAAGTAGACCTAGACTTGCAGGCCTTGGGCTGGGGCGATGCGTTCGGCAGCCCAACGCTGGGCGCCATTCAGGCTACGGTGTTGCCTGCGGGTTACGATAACGGTAGCGGCGGCATTCTCAACCCGAAAGGTTGGCCGGAAAGCCCCGCTGACGGTGCGTATCAGCCCCAAAACACGTGTGAGTTCGGCGGCGGCGGTGAGCCGTGCAGCCCCCCATTTGATCCGAACTGCACGCAGCAGGGTGGCGGTATTTGCGTTTCGTCCCCGCGGTACGTCATGCCCGGTTGCGCCGGTCACTTTTCGGCAATCGCGACGCCCACCCTGGACTACGCCTGGGCGGTTGCGGCGGTGAAAAACTGCGCTGTGGACGATGGTGAAGTCAAAAGTTTCGGCGGTTTGATTCTGGAAGTTCCGGCCAACGCGGCAGGTACGTATAGGATCGGCTTCGATCAGGATCCGAATAACTCGTTCATGACGGCAGGCGACGGAACTCCGATCGCCGGCGTCGTATTTACGCCGGCTTGTATCACGCTTCCGTGCCAATCGGATGGCGATTGCGGCGATGGTCTTTCGTGCACGACGGATCTTTGCAATCAGCAGACCTTCGCCTGCGAAAACGACATCGCATTGGGATCTTGCCTGATTGCACGCGTGTGCTATTCGGACGGGCAGGAAGACCCGGCCGACAGCTGCCGTTTTTGCGATACCGACTTGTCACAGACGGATTGGTCTAATCAAATCGAGGGAGCGGCGTGTGGTGATCCGTCCGCCGTAGAGTGCGACGGCGCGGACGCGTGCGACGGCGCAGGAAGCTGCTTGACCAACATCGCACCGTCCGGCACGGCGTGTGGTGATCCAACCGACGTAGAGTGCGATCGTGCGGATACGTGTGACGGCCTGGGGATCTGTTCGACCAACATCGCGTCGCCCGGCACGGCGTGCGGTGATCCAACCGACGTTGAGTGCAATGCTGCGGACACGTGTGACGGAGCGGGAAGCTGCTTGACCAACATCGCGGCGTCCGGCACGGCGTGTGGCGATCCAACCGACACGGACTGCAATCTTGCGGACACGTGTGACGCAGCGGGAACCTGCCTGACCAACGAGTTGGCGCCCGGCTCGCCGTGTACCGATGATGGCAACGATTGCACGCGCGACCTATGCTCCGCCGGCAACTGTACACACCGAAACTGGGCAGTCGGAACACCTTGCGGTGACGCCACAGACGTGCCCTGCGACGGGGCCGACACATGCGACGGTATCGGAAGCTGTTTGAGCAACGGTCTTCCGGACGGCACGCCTTGTCCAAACGAAGACTTTTGCGACGGTGCGGAGATGTGCCTGAACGCTGTGTGTCAATCCGCTGATCCGCCGTGCGACCCCGAAGACGATCTTTGTGACGAACAAAATGAAGAGTGCGATCTTCTCGGCGACCACGACGGCGACATGCTCCTCACTCTGTCCGACTTCCTATATTGGCCGGACTGCGCAACCGGACCCGTAGGAGGACCGTACGCTGGCGGCTGCGAAATCTTCGACTTCGAGCAGAACCTTTTCGTGGACCTTCGAGACTCCGCCCGTTTCCTAATCGCGTTCACTATGCCGTAGGGACGAAACCGAATCATCCGGCGCCGCCCAGGCTAGGGCAGTCGGATTCCGAGGTCGATCAGTTGTCGCGTGGCCTGGGCCGCCCATCCGCGATTGGCGATGGGGCTGGCCGGACTGGGGTGCAGGATCCGTCCAATCGAAACTTCCATGCCTCTTAGCGCAATCTCCGCACGGCGGGCGGCGAACGTGCCGATGCCCACGACGTGTCGGGGCCGTAAAGACTCCACCATTCGCCGCAGCGCCGTATCGCACGCTGCGAAGAGCGGCTCACGCTGCAATGCGGGAAGCTTGTCAGGTGTAAGATTACGCCCCGATTCTTCGAAAAACGCGAGCGGGCAGTAATTCGCGACGAAAAACCGAGCGAAAAAGTCACGAGCCGGACCGAAGGTATCTCGCGCCCACCCCCACAGTCGCCGGCCGCTCACTTCACTGCGACGACAGGCGAACCCTTCGACTTCTCGTTTCGGGTGCTCATCCGGCGGTCTTTTGACCGCGGTTTCGATTCCCAACCACTCGCGTACGAAACTGATTTCGCCGAACGGTATGCCGGTCTGGACCATGCCCCATGGCCCCGGATTCATTCCGAGAAGAACCACCTCCCGCGTACCCGTGCCGTAGCGCCGAATGTACACGCGGTGCGCCGCTTGGGCATAAACGAGCGGGTTGTATACGTGGGTGACAGGATCACCGAAACGCAACGGCGCGATATCGTCGATCAATCGGGTCATGATTCGCTCGATTTTCATGGGCGGCAGTGTAGCCGAATTATACGGGTATGTACGACAGGCGCGGTCCACGGACCTGGTCCGGAAATGGTTCCATTTCGGCGGACCGGATTCCGAAAAGCAATGGATTGGTCGCATACGGCGATTCGTTCTTATCGACGTTCGTCTCGAACGGCGCGCACGGCTGGTTTTTTGCCTTGTCGATAAGTATAGTTGTATGGGGCACGGGTCAGAGGGCATCGCCCGGACCGTGAGGGGGAAAAACATGACCAATGAATCTTTCGAAGACCGGATCCAAGAGATCAACAGAATAATTGAGGAACTTCCGCCGGAATCACGAGAGCAACTCCACGAACTCGTGCGGGAAACACGACAACGATTCGATGGCATCCAGAAATCGGGCCAGGCAGCGCGTGCGGCGACTGACGATCTTCGCCTTCATTACAAGTACATGATCTTCGATGCGGAAGACCGTTACCGCGAGTCACAGATGGACAACGATCAGAAAACGGACGGACCACAGTGCTAGCTTTCGTGCCCTTACGGGTACGATCCGGGCCTTGCCCCGGCAAAAGCACCGGGTTCGATCCTACCCGCCGGCCGCGGCGAACCCCCCGGCGTATTTCAAAAACCAACCCGCCCTGGCCTGAAAGGTCGAATCACCCTAGAGTCACGCAACTCGGAAACACTGTCGGAGCGAACACGAAGAGCCGATCTAGGCCGTACAGGATCCGCTGCCATCGCACGTAAGTGACGATCCCTCGCACGCGCGTGGCACCGACATGGAGCGGTCGCCCGGCCGAGCACCCGAGACACAGGTGCGTCCATGAGCGGAACCGATTGCCAATCAGAAGAATCAAACCCATCCACGCCCTTGTCGCGTTACTTGATCGTGGCATTGCAACTTGCGGTGGTCGGCAGCACGTGTCTTGCCCTAGGCGAGAGCTTGGCGGCCGCATTCAGTTCAGCCAAACACTTCGACAACGGTCGCTGGCCCCTTCGCTTGATCGCCGCCGCGTGCGGTAAGGCCGCCGTCACGCACATGCTGTTGTGGACACCGTTGTTGATCGTCGCAGCGCTGGCCATCTTCAAGATTCGAAGAGCGCGCATTCGCTCGACGCCGATTCCCGCATTGTTCGCGGTGTTTGTCGTACTTATCGCGGTAGTGGTCGTGCCGGCCGACCTGAATCTGGCCACCAAACTCGGTCAATCGGTCATCCTCGCGATCAGCGGCGCTTTCGCGTTGCTCGGTCTTCTTCTGGCATTCCCCCTCCGGGCACTCGTTCGACGTTGCGATGAACGGCGTCTGTTTCGCGCGCTGCGGGGGTGTACGCTTCTTGCCATCTTGCTGTCTGCGGGGTCGGGCGTGGCTTTCGTAAACTCTCCTTTCTTCAATCCGGGCGGATACCGCGTGCCCACCACGAACGTCACGGCGCCGCACCGTGATCGCCCGCACATCCTGTGGATCGTGATGGACACCGTGCGTGCGGATCGTATGAGCTGCCACGGTTACGACAAATTGACGACACCGTTCCTCAATACATGGGCGGAGCGGTCCATCGTGTTCAACAACGCCATCGGCAACGGGATTTGGACGGTGCCGTCCCATGCCTCGATGTTCACGGGGTTGAGTGTGCGCGGGCACGGTCTCGGACGCGACCGGACACGATTGGACGAGAAGTTCAAGACCGTTGCCGATGTGCTGTCCGGAGACGGCTACGTGACGGCGTCGTTCTCCGGCAACCCATGGATATCATCGAATTCACGACTGTCCACCGGCTTTGAGACGGCTCGCGTGGTTTATTATTTACGGCATCTGAACCGCTTCTCGCTCGAATTCACGATGGAGTCTTGGGGGATCACGCCGCCGGTCCCCTGGCTTGATCGTGATTTCGGCGGCGCCATGACCAATTATTTGGTTTCTCAATGGTTGGACACCCACGCCAAGGGCAACGCTCCGCTCTTCTTATTCGTCAACTACATGGAGGCCCATCTCCCCTATGCGGTACCGCAATCCTATCAGCGGACGTTTATGACCGACAAGCAGGTCAAGCGATCTTATCAATTGCGACTCAATGCGTTCGGTCCGATTGTCGGCGCGATGGACAAACGCTTCAACCTCGAAGGTGGGAGTTTTTTGAACCGGTTCGACCGCGAAGTACTCAAGCGGCAGTACGAGTCCGCCATTCGCTATGCGGACGAGCGAGTTCGCGAACTCATCGGCATGTTCCAGCAGCGCGGGATGTTGGAAAATACGCTGGTGATCATCGTGTCGGATCACGGCGAGCACCTCGACACCCACGGACTTTGGTCGCACCGATTCCTGGCCTATAACGACCTGACGCACGTGACTTTGATGATCCGTGATCCAGGACGCATCGACGGGCTGCGAATCGAAACGCCCGTTCAACCGTCCGATCTCTTTTCGACGGTCCTCCAATTCGCCGGCAGCACGTTCGATCGACCTTCGCCCTACGTTTCGCGCGATCTTTTCGCCGTCGCGGAACGGGGCGGCGAGGAGCGTATCGTCATTTCCGAATGCAGGAGCTTTCCCGATAAAATCAAGAAGACCACCGAACCGGTGAATTCTCACCTGATCACACCGCAAGTCACGGCCCAGGACGGTCGGTTCAAGTACATGGTCTCGGGGGATGGAATGGTCGAACTCTTCGATCTGACCACGGACCCGCACGAGACGCGAAACGTGTACGCCGACTACCCCGCCCAAGTCGATCGTCTCACGGCCTACATCCGCGAATGGATGGACAACGTGACCGCATTTTCGCCGTCCGATTCGGACACCATCGAAGACGCCGACCCCGATTTTATCGAGGCCCTGCGAGGCCTCGGCTACTTGGGAGACTAGCCATCCCGCTCTTACAGCATTGGCCACCCAGCGATCACGCCCATGGCGAGCCGGGCATCGATGGAAACAAGAGTGGCGATCGAATCCGCTGAATTGCCAAGACCCGCGCGAGCCTCTGTGGGAGGGATTTGTTACCACGTCATCAACCGGGGCAACGCCCGGGCGGAGGTGTTTCACAAGGAAAGAGACTACGAGGCATTCATCGCCCTCATCGCGGCCGCGTGTCGGCGTCTACCGATGCGCGTCCCGGGCTACTGCCTCATGCCGAACCACTTCCATTTGGTGCTTTGGCCGCGTTACGACGGCGATCTGAGCCGATGGATGCAATGGCTGATGACGTCACACGTGCGACGGTATCATGCGCACTACCATTCGAGCGGGCATGTGTGGCAGGGGCGTTTTAAGGCGTTTCCCATTCAACAGGATGCCCACATGCTTACCGTGTTACGTTATGTGGAGCGAAATCCGCTGCGGGCGAGGCTCGTTGTGCGGGCGGAGGATTGGGCGTGGTCGAGCCTTCGGTGGCAGGGGAAACGCGGCCGGAAACACGCGCCGGAGTTCTTAAGCGACGGGCCCGTCGAGCGAGGTCGCAATTGGCAACAGACCGTCAACCGTCCGATGATCGAAGCGGAAATGCTGGCCATCCGGACCAGCGTCAATCGCGGCACTCCGTGGGGAAACCCCACCTGGCAGAAGCGGACCGCGGGGCGACTGGGCCTCGAATCCTCCCTCCGCCCGAAAGGACGCCCGCGATTGGAGAAGAAAAAGTAGAATGTCCCCTTTGTTTCCCCTACCGCGGCATCGTGAAGATCGCTGCGATGAGGTCGATGCCGTACCAGAGATTGCCCAGGCGGATGTTTTCGTCCGGTGCGTGCTGGTTGTTGTCGTGGTTGGCGATGGGGGCGATCACCGTAGGCTTTTGTAAGTCATCCGTGAACAAATAGAGCGGGAGCGAACCGCCGAGCGTAGGGAGCTGAATGATCGGTTCGCCGGCCGCACGGCTCGCCGCGCGAACGATCTCTTTCACGATCGGTATGGACATCGACGTTCGTGCGGCCTTGTATCCACGATGTCGGGTGACCTTGGCGATTTTCGCGTAGGCGCGGCGCGTTTCCAGGTCCGGCTCTTCCCGGACGATCTTGTAACCCTGGCGACGGATGTGCGACTCGACAAGATCGAGCATGGCGTCCGGGTCGTTGCCACTAACCAGGCGAATATCGATCGAAGCCGTGGCCGTGTTGGGTATGACATTGCGTGCGGTCTCGCCGACCGTGCCGCTGACCAGGCCGCGAACGTTCAGCGACGGCAACAGCAACCTTTGCACGTACGGTGCGCTATTCGCCTCCGTCTCGCGAAGTCCCAGTTCGTGCCGCATGGCCTCGCCGATTTTGGGGACCGACGCGAGTGCGCGCTTACCTTCGGGCGTGAGTGGTTCAACCGTTTCATAGAAACCGTCAATCAACACGCGACCGGCGTCGTTTTTCATGCTCGCAAGAAGTTGTGCCATCATCATGGCAGGATTCGGCGCCCAGTTCCCGTAATGCCCGCTGTGCAGGTAGCGGGTGGCACCGTAGACCGTGATGTCGAATCCGGTAATGCCTCGAACGCCGAACACCAGCTGAGGTCGGCGGCTCTGATGGCTGGGACCGTCCATGATGATCCACGCGTCGACGTCAATTCTGTCGCGGTACTTCTTGAGAAACTCCGCCAGGTGCGGCGAGCCGATCTCTTCTTCGCCTTCGAAGAAAAACTTGATATTGGCGGTCAGCGCGATGTCGGCTCCTCGCAGCGCATCCAGTGCCGTTAGCGCGGCGATGATGGGGGCCTTGTCGTCACCCGATGCCCTGGCGTAGAGTCGCCATTCGGGGTCGGTAGGTTCGCCCGGTTTCGGCATGGGACGTCGCACGCCGCCGTTTTCGATCGCCGCGGTATACAGCGCCGGCTTCCAAGGCGAATTCGTCCAGCGGGCGGTCTCCACGGGTTGTCCGTCGTAGTGGACATAGATGCCCAACGTGCGTGTCGCGCCTGGGGTTTCTATTTCCGCGAACACGACGGGCGAGGCATCTGCGATCTCGAGCAATTCGGCGTTGATTCCACGCTTGCCCAACGCCTTGCGAATGTACTCGGCATTGCGGCGGATGTTGGGCGCATCCGATGAGACGTTTGGTATTTCGAGGAACTCCACGAACTCACGCAAGATGCGTGCCTCGTTCTCGATGCGAAATGCGCGCACCGTTTCGATAGGGTCTTGCGCCCTGGCGGGACCGATGAGGAGTAACCCGACCAACAAGGCGTAGCGACCCATCGCCCGCGCCGTCGCTAGGTCGGCCGCCTGGTCAAGGAAATCAAGCACTGGCGTCGTCGGGCAATTCTTCATCGTCCTTTTCTCCCGCTACCGTAGGATGAGTGCGTCGCACGCGATTTAGCCGGCGCATGATTACCAATTGCTTGCCGCAAGGCAACACACGTCCGAATTCTTCGTAGGATTTCGGTTGGCCTATCCGTCGCCACGTGTCCCGCGGCACAGCCCGGCCGCCTTTTCCACCGGGGCAAGATCGGCTACACTCGCACGGTTGTTTACCATCGGGTTCGCCGGAAGTCGTTTATGCCCGACACTACATTACCTACCCTTTCCGTCGGACCCGTCAGACAGACGGCGCGCATCTTGTCGCTGGACGTCCTACGCGGTTTCGCCGTGCTGGGCATTCTGGTGATGAACATCCAGTCGTTCTCGATGATCGGGGTTGCGTATATAAACCCCACGGCCTACGGCGATTTGACCGGTGCCAACTATGTGGTCTGGCTGCTGTGCCACGTGCTGGCGGACATGAAATTCCTGTCCATCTTCAGCATGCTTTTCGGGGCCGGCATCGTGTTGATGACCTCGCGGCGCGAGGCGGCCACCGGGCGATCGGCAGGTGTGCATTACCGCCGGATGGGATGGCTGCTGGTCATCGGCGCCATGCACGCCTATCTGCTCTGGTACGGTGACGTGCTGTTTTCGTACGCCATGTGCGGCTTCCTCGTTTTCCTGTTTCGTCGGCGAAAACCGGTCACGCTTATTATTCTGGGCTTGGCTGTCGTCGGGGTGGCCACTTGTATTTCGCTGTTGTTCCATTTCTCCTTACCGCAATGGCCCGATGAGGCGATAGTGGAACTGCAGACCGTCTGGCAGCCGACGGAAGAGACGGTCGCGAAAGAAGTTGCCACCTATCGCGGTGGATGGCTCGGGCAGTTCCGCGACCGTGCACCCAACGCCCTCTTTTTTGAAACGTTTTTCTTCTTGATGCTCACGCTGTGGCGCGCCGGGGGGCTGATGCTTGTGGGTATGGGTCTCTTCAAGCTCGGTTTTTTCAGCGCGGCGCAATCCGTGCGGGCGTATATGACGACGGTCGTGGTGGGCTTCATCGGCGGACTGGCGCTGATCCTCTACGGCGTGCAGCGAAACACGACCCTGGAATGGGCGTTCGAGCGGGTCTTCTTTCTCGGTGCACAGTTCAACTACTGGGGCAGCCTCTTTTTTTGTCTGGCGTGGGCCGCCCTGATCATGCTGATCGTCAAGCTCGACTTGTTGAGCGGCGTGACGCGAAGGCTCGCAACTGTCGGGCAAATGGCACTGACCAACTACATCACGCAAACGTTGATCTGCACAACGATTTTCTACGGTCACGGCTTGGGGCTGTACGGCAAGGTGGAACGACTCTGGCAGCTCGCCATCGTGGTCGCTGTGTGGATCCTGCAACTGATCTGGTCGCCGCTTTGGCTGCGTCGCTACCGCTTCGGGCCGATGGAATGGCTGTGGCGTTCGCTTACGTACTGGAAGCGCCAGCCGATGGTCAGGGCGATCCTGCCCACCACGTTTTCGACATATCCAAACAGCGCAGACCGTCTCAAGGGTATGGTCGAAGTGTCGTTCTCGACACTGCTTACGGAAATCGACCGTTATCGGAAAGCCCAAGAGGGTCGCTCATAAAAAGGAAGCACAGCCAAGCAGGGCCTGGCTGTGCGTGTCGTTCCTTACCCCGTGACATCGAATCGGCGCTCCAGAAGCGTGATCGTTTTCTCAAGCAAATCGCTTGCGACCTCCCTTTGGCTCAGATGCGTGGTGTCGAGCAGCGTGACGGGCGCTTCCCGCGCTTTCCAGTGCTCGTAGCTGCCTGTCACGATGTCGGTCAGGAGCTTCAGGGATTCTGGGTTCGTCGTGCCGCCGAATTCGTCGATCGGTACGCCTTGAAGGTTGCGGCGGATCGCTTCCTCTGGATCGCAGATGAGGTAATACGCGACATCGATGCTCTTGCGCCATCGTGGATCGGTGAAGAACCGCTGATAGGCGCGTGCTTCCTCTTCGCTGAGTTTTCCTTTTTGGAGCCAGTACTGCATCCAGCTGAATGAATCGTAGAGCGCGCGGTCGAAGAGGAAAAGATCGAACACGCGGTCGCGCTCTGCTTTGAGTATGAGATCGAGCTGATAGATACCGGTTGCGATGTTGTACTTGGGGTCATCGCGCGGGATGTGGCGGATCACCTCAGCCCCCTCCTGCGGTCGCTGTACGAGGAAACCGACACGGCGAAAGAAAGTATCGAAGGCATCGATCACCGTTGTCTTGCCTGTGTCTGGCGGCCCGGTGAACTCAAGGATGATCGGCCGGGGAAGCTTGCGCTGCTTGATGCCGTCCGGATCGAGATGGTGGGCGATATTCCTGGCGCGTTCTTTGAGCGTCGGTTTGTCCACGAGGATCCTCCCTGTCGCGTAGTTGTTTTTAGATTTTTAATCGTCTTTCTGCTGTGGCGAGCATATCACCACGTTCTTGAGAGGACAAGGCGGTGTTGTAACGCTTGACGATATCCCTGAGCGCGGTGTTACACTAAGAGCAGTTTTGATCGTTGAGAAGAAAAGAGGGTAGCGTGGAGAGGAACTTGAAGACCGATTTTGAAGCGGTCGCTGTTGCAGACTTCGAAGAACGCACAGGTATTGAGCTTACATCGATCCCTGGTTGTAATCTCGCCGAACACGTGGTCTCCCCCAGGGAGATCCGCACGGTGTCGGACATTCTTGTCATGCCGGATTGGTATCGAGACGCTCTGCTGGGCAGCGTCAGTCTCGTTGCGGATCCGGAGCAGCAACCCTATCGCGAGCACGAGACGCATTTGCACATGGTCGATCCAAGCACCGTCGTGCTCGGCCAGAAGTACGTGTACCGTGAGAACTATACCTCGATCGTTGAAGGGTTCCGCGATACGCTCAAAGGGTTCGGGATCGCGCGCGGCTTCACGCGTTTCATCGCGTGTCTCATCGTTGGGC
>JADFIX010000711.1 GCA_022566435.1 Planctomycetota bacterium | reverse complement strand
AAACCGCCGAGCATCGATTGGGGGCTCTGCCCCCTTTTGGAGGGAGCCTTTCCCCCGAGAAGGCCCGAATCGGTCGAGTCCATGCCGACGGGTCGCGGCGGTCGTATTTCAGCCGGCCCACAGGGCGTCAGACCCAATTCCGCCTTCTGCGAGAGGTGCCAGATGGGCCGCCTCGATCGCCTCGCGTTCCTTCACAAATGCCTCGCCAAGATGGTCGAACAGCACTCGCACCCTGGCTGTAGTGCGCAACGCGCGGTGGGTCAATCACCACTACGCGAATTACATCGCGGAGGACAAGATTCGCCAACTGCGCGTGGCCCACGCCGTAGGCTTGAGCCTGCCGCGCACGCTGATCTCCAATCGTCCGGCCGAGGTGCGAGAGTTTTTCTATAGTGTGGAGAGTCGAATGGTCGCCAAACTGTTGAGACCATTATCGCAGTCCATGGGGAAGGCCCCGGTTTTTGTTCGCACGAGTATAGTGGGCGAAAGCGACCTCGAAGGCCTCGAATCGCTTCGCTTCTGCCCCATGGTGTTCCAGGAGAACATCCCCAAGGCCCGCGAGCTTCGGATTTGCATGGTGGGCGACAAGGCGTTCGTCGGCGCCCTGGACGCGTCGCAATCCCGCGAAGGAACGACGGACTGGCGTATGGCGGAACCGGGAGACGTGAGCTGGAAGAATGACACCGTGCCGGACGACGTCTTGAGCAAACTGCGGTCGCTGATGAAAAGCCTCGATTTGACAAACGGGGCCGTGGACATGATTCATACACCGGATGGCGAGCATGTGTTCTTGGAAATCAACCCGGCTGGTGAATGGGGAATGCTGGAGCGCGATTTGAATCTTCCCATTTCAGAGGCCATCGCCGACGCCTTACTGATCGAAGGAGATCAAAACGCATGACCGTCCTCATCATCACGAGAAGCGACGATAACGAATGCATCGACAACGTCATGAAGGCCATTGAACAAAAGGGCGGTCAGGCGTTTCGTTTCGACACGGATTGCTTTCCGACGGATATTCGATTGACGGCGAAATACGGGTCCGGCGGTGAAGTGCAGACTTTGGCAAGCGCCGACCATCAGGTCGACCTGCGGGACGTGACGGCCGTGTGGTATCGCCGCACGCGATTCGGCGGTCAGATTCCCAAATCGCTTGACAAACAATACCGCCAGGCATCCGTCGGTGAGACGCGGGCGACGGTATTGGGTCTTCTTTCCGCTATGGATGCTTTCTGTATGGATCCGCTTCCGGTGATCCGACATGCGGGAAACAAACAGCTCCAGCTTCGTACGGCCCGCGAAGTGGGGCTGGCCATCCCACGGACACTGGTGACGAACGACCCCGATGTGGTCCGCACGTTTGCGGGTGAATGCCGGGACGGCATGGTGACGAAGATGCAGTATTCGTTTGCGATCTTCGACGACGAAGGGCGCGAGTCCGTGGTCTTCACGACAGCGATGAAACCGGCCGACCTCGAGGACCTTAGCGGGCTTGACTTGTGCCCCATGATGTTCCAAGAGACGGTACCCAAGGCGCACGAGCTGCGGGTGACGATTGTGGGGAACCGGGTCTTCGCGGCGTCGATCGACTCGCAGTCTCTTAAGCGGGCGAAGATCGACTGGCGGCGCGAAGGCCAACAGCTTGTCGACCAATGGAATAAGTACGATCTTCCGGGCGAGGTGGAGACCAAACTTCTACACCTTATGGACCGCTTGGATCTCAACTACGGCGCGATTGACATCGTGGTGACACCTGATGACCGGTACATATTCCTGGAGATCAACCCGGTGGGGGAATTCTTCTGGCTGGAGATTCACCCCGGCTTCGCTATTTCCGACGCGATTGCGGATGTGCTCTTGGGCAAATGCGCCCGCCGCGCCGGCAACAATCGTTGCCAAAGACAATCGCGATGAGTTTCTTAAAATGCATCCGCTCATCTCGACAGCATGCGCGGTCAATGTTTGATGCAATACAAATGTGTGAGCGACCGCAGAATGATCGCACCGCCGGCGACCGCCGGGGATGCGATAAAGCCCTCGTCGAACTCGTTTTCAGCAAGCAATTGAAAACTCCGCGACGCCGAAATCACCGACACTTTTCCTTCCTTGCTACAAAAGTAAACGCTGCCGCCGGCGTAAGAGGGAGACGCCCAGTAGTTGCCACCGAGCCGCTTTCTCCAAACCTCGACGCCGCTTCTTGCCTTCAGACAAGATGCCACACCACTATCCGTGACCATGAATATTAGATCATCTACGATCAACCTGCCTTCCGGCTAATTTGTGCGTCTTTCCCGGTTGCACGAATGCGGTCGCCTTCACGCCTCAGATTCGTCGCTTCCCCTATTTCCCTTCTTCACGGGCGGGGCTCGGATCACCGGGCGCTTGCGCTTCCGGCTCGGGCCTGCCAGGCTTCATTTCCTCCGGCAATTCTAGAATCGGTACGGCCGGGAGCAACCTGAGAACCGTGAGGGCGCCCCCGCCGAAGTGCTCGTCAGTCAGCTTCTTGATTCGTTCCACGCACCAGGTAAGAACGGTAGTGTCCTTTGAATCGGCGAGCCGGCGATACCAGTCGGCCACGGCCTCTCGGAACTCCGGCAGCCCCTCGGACTCCGGATAGCGGTGGTTCGGCGGGTCCGCGATGGCCGCCCGAAGCGCGTCGATGACCGGCTCCGGGGTCGGGATATCCGGGTCGCCGATCCCGAAGCTGATGACCTCGATCCCCTGCGCCCGCTTCTCCGCGATCTTGCGGCTGATCTCCGCGAACAGGTACGGCGGCAGCTTCTCGATGCGCTTAGCGAACTTCACGAGCCCTCCACGATGGCGTGCTCCTGAGCGACCCAGAGGGCTGACCGCTCCATGTCAATGAAGCGCCGCTCGTCTTCCAGCAGCTCCTCGCCCGCCTTCCGACCCTCAGGCGAGGCGGTGGCCGTCGCGAATTCCTCGACGCTCTCCCACCACAGCTCGGCGACGCCGTCGTAAGCCTCAAGCGCGTCGCGGCTCTCGCGAAGGGCATCGTTGATCGAGCCCTCCAGCGTGTGCACCTGTATGTAGCGCCGGATCCGCAGCGTCTGCGCACGCTCCCGCACCAGCGCGCCGTGGGTCTCCAGCCAGTAGCGCTGGAACTCCTCGCGAGACAGATTCGGCAGCCGCCGAAGGCAATAGACGAGCTTGATCATCGAGCTCCTCCCCCCTCCTCCCGCCACCTCACCTCGAACAGCCGCACCGACTCATCGAACCCCTTT
>JADFIX010000005.1:13829-15499 GCA_022566435.1 Planctomycetota bacterium | reverse complement strand
GTTATAGACGGTTTGGACACGCCTACAGCCAATGGCAACCCGGGATATCACCATATCGCGGATTACAACGGTGATGGAATGGCCGATTACGCTTGGCATAACGGCGGAGTCAACGTAGCACTCTCAACCGATATCGACGAATGCGGCACAACCGACAACTGCGACGTCAACGCGACGTGCACCAATACGCCGGGCAGCTTTACCTGTACCTGTGACAGCGGCTATTCCGGTAACGGCGTAATCTGCACCGACGATGACGAGTGCGCGCTGGGCACCGACAATTGCGACGTCAATGCGACCTGCACCAATTCCCCGGGCGGCTTTACCTGTGCCTGCAACACACCCTATTTCGGCGACGGGGTTACCTGCTTCATCGACAGTTGTGGCAATAGCACAGTAGACGCCGGAGAGCAATGTGACGGCGGCAACGGCTGCACCACTAATTGCGAGTGTAATACGGGATTCACACCAACGATCCCGCCGTCTCTGGATTGTTGCCCGGATGGTGATGGTGATGGCGATCTTGATGGCATCTGCGACACTGTCGATAACTGCCCGAACGACGCGAATCCGCTTCAGGACGACGGCGATGGCGATGGGGTCGGCGACATTTGCGAGCCGTGCCCGGTCGAGGCCCAGGGACAATGTGAGGTCTCCGAGTGCCCTGTCGACACAGGATGTTGCTTGACGACGCCCGACGGAGGTTTGGTGTTTTGTGTAGATCCGAATTCCCTTCCAAGCGACACAACTATCTCCGTCACCCAAACGGAAATGACGCTACCTAACGAGCCACCGGTCGATGTCAAAATTAGATTCCCAACAGGAGCCGGGAACGGACTCGGAAACGTGCTCGTCGAGTACGATTTCAAGCCGGACGGATTGACCTTCGATCCACCGGCGATCCTTACGATCGTCGTGGACGTGTCATCATTGAACCAGCTTCAAAAGGAAAACCTCGACATCTACGTATTCGATCCCGACTTGAACGAGTATGTTCCTACCGGAGCAGCCGAGACGTGCGATATTGACGAGATGACGGAGACTGCAACCTGTACCATAGAAGTTAGCCATTTCTCGCTTTTCGCAGTGATCGCCCCGGCGGACAGGGACAATGACGGCGTGCCCGATCTTTTCCCACCGGAGTCTGACAACTGTCGCTTCGTATTCAACCCGGGTCAAGAAGACAGTAACGGCGATGGTGTTGGTGATGCGTGCGGCGCGCCTACCGTGACGGGCTGGGGTTTGATGGTCCTCGTATTCCTGCTCCTTGCGGGGATGACCATCAAATTCGGTAGGCGGCGACCCTTTTCGGTATGATGCGTCCGGTAAGAAAAGGTGTCAGGATTAATATGCCATATTCATGGCACCTCAAGCGATGGACACGGAAGACCGGCGGACACCATCGAGCCGTGCACGATTTGCCTTCACCCATCGCAACTCCGGTTGCGCGGAACGCTGGCGGGTCGCGAGCGTCGATTGCAGCCCGCCCCACCGATCACCTGCGATGTTATGACCTGAGCGACCGCTCTGCGCGGGGAAAAGGGCATGGGCGTGGACGCGCGCCAAAAAAAATATTTTTCGAAACGAAGCCATGTGCAACTCGTACTTCAATCCCGAGATCGGAAATGCTGTCACCCATTAGCCTGCGTCCCCTCAAGCGTAGAACAGGG
>JADFIX010000005.1:6661-13819 GCA_022566435.1 Planctomycetota bacterium | reverse complement strand
CCACGTTCCCCGAGGTGGGTTCGCGATTCTTCCCGGACGAGTGCCACGGACAATTCGACGGTCGCAGGATCGATCGACAAGCCGCGCCTGAAAGACGCGGGGCACCGAATTGCGGCACCGGAGGCGCGAAATGGAAGATTCTAGCAAGACCTGGACGGTTCCCACCGTGGTGGGCAAAAGCCTGTACCCTACGGGACCAAAACAATATGATGGCTTTTGACTTTGGGTTGCGTCGGCGGGTAGAACGGCGCAGCGAAACAAACGTCGAACAAATTCGGCAATCGAACAATGACGAACGGAAGGAATCCAATAATGAAGATTCACCCCGAATGTAGAGGTGCCGGCCGCACCGCTTTTCAGATGCTCTGCGCTTGCTTGGTCGCGATGCTACCTGCCACCGCGCTGGCTCAGTGGCCCGGCTGGGGTGGACCCGATCGCAACTTCACGTCGAGCGCGAAGGGTCTGTCGTCTACCTGGCCGAAGGACGGTCCGAAGCAAATCTGGAAGCGTGACTTAGGCGAAGGGTATTCGTCCATCGCGGCGGATGACGGGCGTCTTTACACCATGTACCGGAAGGACGGCAACGAAGTCGTTGTGGCCCTCGACGCCAAGACGGGCGACACGCTCTGGGAGCACATGTACCCCGCCAAGATGATCGAGAGTATTTCCACGAAATTTGGTGAAGGCCCGCAATCCACACCGCTCGTCGAGGGCGGCCGAGTTTACACGCTCGGGAAGACCGGCCGGCTTGACTGCGTGAACGCGAAAACCGGCAAGCCGATTTGGTCGCATGATCTGGTCGAGGAATACGGCGTGAAGCCGCCCGAATTCGGATTCGCGTCCAGCCCGGTTGCCTATAAAAACAGCTTGATCACCGTCGGCGGCGGCAAGGGATACGGAATGTTGGCGTTCGATCTGGAAACCGGCTCCCTCCTCTGGCATAAGAATGACTTCGAGAATACCTACTCGTCGCCGATCATTATCAATGTCGACGGCCAGGACCAAGCCGTGGTTCTGGTTGACCGGGAGGTGGTCGGTGTGTCCGCGGCCACCGGCGAACTGCAATGGCGACACCCGCATGAAAACCAGTGGAAGACGAACATCGGGACGCCGCACTACGGGAGCGATGGGTTGCTTTATGTGAAGTCGGGCGGCGAAGCCGGGAGCCGTGCTCTTAGGCTAACGCGCAAAGGAGAGAAAACCGAGGTAGAGGAAATCTGGGCCGATAAGAAACTCGGCAGCGGGCAGGGGAACGTTGTTCGCGTCGGTGATCACTACTACGGAAGCTTTGGCGAGAATAAAGCGCCTTTCATGGCGGCCATCAATGCCAAGACCGGCGAAACGGTGTGGAAGGAGCGAGGCCACGTCAAGGCGACGATGATCCTCGCCGACGGCAAACTGATCATGCTGGACGAAAAGGGAACCCTCTCGCTGGCCAAGGTCGGACCGAAGGGCATCGAGATCATGTCCAAGGTTGACAAGCTGCTCGAGGAAAAGGCCTGGACCGTTCCCACGTTGGTTGGGAAAACACTCTATCTGCGCGACAGCAAGTCCATCTTGGCGCTGGATTTGGGATAACCGCGTTGGAAGCTCATCGGCTAAGTGGCCCACCTCGTTGCCCGAGGTGGGGTCGCGATTCTTCTTTCGCGAGTGACACGAACAACTCGACGGACCCAATATCGAATCGACAACCCACGTCTGAAAGACGCGGGCCACCCATCGGTCGACAGGCTCGATGATGCCATCCTCACGACACTTTATGCGTACACCGTCGATCTCGAAAGCTCGATCGTGGCCCGTAAAGTGCATACGCCTGTAGATATCCAAGAAAGGTATTCCGTAACCGGCGGCCACGTTTATCACGGTGAACACGCGCTCGACCAACTCCTCGTCCGTCCGGCAAAACAATGCGCCCGATATGCCACGCCGATTGCCGGGCTTTACCTATGCGGTAGCGGCTCCCATCCCGGAGCCGGTCACACCTGCGCCCCAGGCTTCATCGCCGCCAATACCGTCATTAAGAATCGACATTCGAAGTAGAGCTTCGGCGAAACGACAGGCTGTTCGCTGGAGCCGACTACTGGGCGGCGGTAAGCGCACAACTCCCGCAACCTCCTGAGTGTCAAGCGACGATTACTCGTTCCCCTCGGCGACGATTATTTTTCCCTGTGCCTGTTCCTAATCCTGTCTCCAACCCAATACCGCCGTATACAGTTTCTCTTTCTTTTTTGCTTCTTTTTTCTTTCTGTGAATTGCTGTGAGTTCCTGTGAAATTGTTGCTTTCTTCCCGGCCGATGGATACCGCGAAGTCACGCGGCGTCCTTCGAGGGCGGCTTACGCTTCTTGGCTTGCTCCATCCGGTAGCTGGGCAGGTTCAACTCCAAAATCACACTGTGGTGCACCAGCCGATCGATCGCGGCGGCCGTCGTCATCGGATCTTTGAAGATGGCTTCCCATTTCGAGAACGGCAGGTTGCTGGTGATCATCACACTGCCCCGCTCGTAACGCTCGGCCAGCAGCGTGAAGAACACCTCCATCTCCTCGCGGGTCTGTTGCACGTAGCCCAGATCGTCGAGGATCAACGCGTCGTAGCCGGCCAGGCGTTTGAGCAGTCGGCTGAGCTTCAGGTCCCGCTTGGCGATCAGCAGTTCTTGAACCATCAGGCTGCAGGAGCTGAAGTAGACCTTCCGGTTGTTGCGAATGAGTTCCTGCCCGATGGCACAGAGCAGATGCGTCTTGCCGCTGCCCGGTTTGCCGAAGGCCAACACGTTCTCTTTGCGATCCACGAACGTTCCGTCCAACACTGTTCGGACTTGTCGTGCGACCTTGGCCGGCAGTCGCTTGAGGTCGAAGCCGGTTAAGTCCTTCTCCAGCGGGAGCTTCGACTGGCGAAGCCAGCGCTCCACGCGGTTCTGACGTCGAACCTGGCACTCACGATCCATGAGTTCCAACAGATACCGTTCGTAACTCAACGTCTCCTGTTCCGCGCGGCGGGCCATCTCTTCAAAAGAACTTCGCACTGTCGGCAAGTGCAGTTCGCGCAGGTGGTCTTCCAGAGCGGTCTTCTCGTCATCACGTCGCGTCATCAGGCCACCTCCCGCTGTTCGAGAAGATCGTCGTACGACGACACGTCAGCCGGTTCGACCGTCACCTCCGTGGGCGGGTCGATGCGTTGCCCGCGGCGTACGAACTCTTCGACGGCTTCGGGCGTGATCGATCGCTCCGTGTCCAGCAGCCACCGCAGGGCGTCGTCCACGCCCGACTCGGTCTCTCGCGCCGCAAGACGCAGGATACGCAGGTAGGCCTTGACGGCACCCGCACCGTGGGACTGCTTCAGTGCGTCGTAGGCCATCCGGAATCGACTGCTCGGGAACAAGTCCTCTCGATATCGATAGTTCTCAAACGCTCCGGGTTTACGCACCAGCCAGTCGATGATATGCCGATAGTGGACGCGGTGTTTGCCCCGGCCACGAAGACGCGGAAGTCGCTCGACGAGCTTCTGGGCGTACCACACCTCCAGATGATCGACGTGTAGACGCGCCTCGACCTGCTCGCCGATCAAACGACTGTGCACCGAGTAGACGTTGCGGTCCACGTGGATCAGGCTCCCTGAATCGACCCGCACGCGCGAACGCCTGCAGGCTTCCAGGCGACGTTCCGGCAGCGGACGCAGCACACGCAACTCTTCAGCCAGACGTTGACGACGCCCGGCGTTCAACTGGATCAAGAGCCGACGCACGAAGGCCTCGTAGTCCGCCCGGTCGGCGAAGTCCCGGTGGCCACGAAGCAACAGAGCCTGTTCCATGGCGCGGTTGAGACGATGATGTCGTTGTTCCACGTCACCGTTCTCGTTGGCTTTGCCGGCCTGAATCTTCCGGCCATCGAGCCCGTAGTGATCCAGCAGTCCCTGGTAACGCCGCGTGAATTCCTCCTGTGGATCCGCGCGAGACGGTTCGGATTCCGAAGGATCGCCCGAATCAGATTTCGAGTCGCTGTTGGCCGTCGTCTTGCGAAGGTTACGCACCGCCGACGAGAGACGGTCCGTCTGATGTTGAGCCGGCACCCCACCCAGTTCCCACAACGCATTCTGCACGCCTTCGCGCAGGCTCTCGAAGCTCTCGGAGAAGCAGATCGTCACCGCCTCCCAGTTCGAGTAGGTCAGCACGAAGTGGTACATTAAGTGATCGAAGGGCCGTCCGCCGATCGTGACGTCGAGCGCCGACATGTGGGTGAAATCCGACTGCCCCAGCCGTCCCGGTTCATGCACCTGGGAGAAGAACACTTCCTTGGGCGGCCCTTCCGAAGATCGCCACGTCCGCACCCGCCGCTGAAAGGCACGAAGCTGACCGTCGGCGAACCGCCCCGGATGCTTCCGCTGCAACGCTTCGAACAGCGTCTTAGCCTCCAAGCCGGGGCTCACGTTGAGCAGTTCCTGTAGCTCGTCCCCACCCTCGACGAACGCGTCCTTCCGCGTCCGCCACGTTCGTGGCTGGTGCAGCTCGCTGGGCAGCCTCCGTAGCCGCCGATACTTGCGAGCCGTTTTGACGTCCATTCCCGCCTTCGCCGCCGCTATCGACAGCGTTTCATTTTGCTGAATCACTTTGAATAATCTCCGTACTTGCTGATCGCTGACCATCCGGAACTCCTTCCGTCAGGAGTGTCCCGGATCGCCCCATTCACCAATAAATCACAGGGATTTCTAATCGTCGCCAGCAGGGAATTCTAATCGTCGTTCAACAGATCTGCGAGCGTTTCCACAAAACGGTGTTGCAGGAGTTCTACCAGGTGGCGTTTCGAAAGAAACTGTTTCAATCGCTCGAAGCATGCAGCTTGATCTCGATGCCTGGTTGGAGTACTACAATCGAGAACGAACGCATCAAGGAAAAATGTGCTGCGGGAGGACACCGATGGCTACGTTTATTGACGGTGTGAAAATCTCAAGGGAGAAGTCCGTCTCGGGCAATGCCGCCTAACTGACAGTTTTTGATCCTAAACCAGGGTGACTGTCAGATGATGTCGTAGTTACTACAGCTAGCTCAATTAGACCGAACTTCACCATCTTCTCGGCGATCTTGTAAATATCGTTCTTGTCTCGCTCTTTCCGCTTTCCCACGGCAATGAATTGAATCCAGATCGTGACCAGCACATCGCCAGATGCGAGTTCGTCCTCTTTTATGGAATAGACAGCACGGTATCGCGAGTAGATTAGACGGTAGTATCCCGCAAGTGGCCCAACAAGTGGTTTGTACGCTGACCTTGGGTCGCTGCAGTTGCGAAGGCCCTCGGCTTTATCTAACAAACCGCGACGCACCTTTGGTTACCATGCTTTACGGTCAAACATAAAAAGAGGTGTCATGACTATCCACCGAAAAGCGTGCAATGATTGTCTGTCTGCCTTGGTTGAGGATCCGGTGACGAGTCACTTCGAAAGGCGATGGACTGCCGCTTCGGCCTCCGCATCCGACGAGTCGTGACGGACCGCTTTTCTGTAGTGGTCTAGGGCGTCGCCGTCCCTCCCCAGACTCTCCAGGGCGACGCCGAGGTTGTATTCCACGCCGATCAAAGATGGATCCGAGCGCAGCGCGGCCTCGTAGTGCCCGAGCGATTCCGCAAACCTTCCTTGCAGGGCCAATGCCTGAGCGAGGTTATTGTTTGCCTCCGCTGAGGATGGATGCCCTGCCACGGCTTGGCGGAAATAGTCCGTCGCCGCCGACAAATCCCCCGACCGCGCCGTCGCGACGCCCAAATTCATGTACGAAAGGGCATTCAGTCGCGTCTCGTCGTGGACCGGCACGTTCGTGAGCAACGCCACGACACCGAGAATCACCACTCGCTTTCCCATAAGGTCCGCCCGCCGCTTGCGAATACAAGTGTACATCTCCTTCAGCCCCACAGCGGCAAACGGAATGAGGAGCGGTACGAGGGGATAGCGATAGCGCGCCAGTACATAGGTCAACACGATGGCCCCGGCCAGCGCGGCAATCAGCGCGTAGAAAACCCACAGGCGACGCCAATCCTTCCGCGTCGCAAGAACACCGACCGCGGCGAGAGGACACAAAATACCAAAGTGCCATGTACGCTCCAGCCCCATCAGGATGGGAGAGAAATCAGCGACGACATACTGGCTTTCGACATCAGGTACCTCGTATCGGTTCCACACCATTGCGGTTTTCAGAGCAAGCAACCTCAACCACCTTACACGGTCCGCGGCGATGTCCTCAAACGTCCGCCGCATCCAATAAGAGGACACTTCACGTCCGGACAGAGCGTGTCCGATGTCCGCCTCTGCAAGCTTTTTCGCATCCTCACGCTCGAAAACAGGAGTTTCGTGTCCCCGGACAAGTGGCCGGTACCTGCCGTCGGCCTCGGCGCGATTGCCGATGTAGAAATTAGGTCCGGCCTGAAAGGTTGAGAACGACCATTCCTTTGCCACAATCCGATTTCGCACTCCGATCGGCATGAGAATCAGCGCAAGACCGAGGAAGTAAAAGCCGAGGCGCGCCGATCGCAGTCCCCATTTCGCCTTCGGGTGTCGCAGCCATATCCAAAGAGCTAAGACTGGCATCCAAACGAAGGCCTGCTCACGAAGGAGCACAACGAATCCGCTCAGCAGGCCCACGGCAGCGAATGCCCGCCGACGATCATCGAAGACCGCCCAACTGATTGCAGCGATGAGCCCGCTCGTCCCCAAACAAGCGAAGGACGCCTTCTGAACAATACCGTCAAAGAAAACGCCAGGTGCGTAGAGGGCGAGCATCAATCCCGCCACCAGCCCAACCTGTCGACCCCAGAACCGGCCCGCCGCGACCGCGATGAGAATTGCCGAGCCGGCAGTTGCGGCGCACTGCACAATCGCAATCGGCGCAACCCCGTCGCCCAATACCGACCTTATGAGGGCCAACAGGTAGGGATACAAGGGCGCCTGATAGAAACCATCGGCGCCAAGCCACGCGCCGGACGCAATACGCTTCGCCCAGTCATAATATGCCGACGCGTCTCCCTGCAGCACGCCCCACCACCCGGCCTGCCCGATACAAGCCAAATGCACGAGTCGCGCGACGATCGCAATAGATGCCACTATGGTGGCACTACGAAATCCTATCGGCTTTCGCGGCGCCGCGGTACCTGTCCGAACTTCGGCACCGCCTATCTCTCCTC
>JADFIX010000005.1:0-6651 GCA_022566435.1 Planctomycetota bacterium | reverse complement strand
GTACTCGTTACAGGCATTTTCTCCATGAACCATCCTATCCTGAAACGAAACAATCGGCACCATGGCCTCACAGTGTGACCGATCTCCGGAGAGCCCATGCGGTCGTCACCGTAACTCTCAAGACGGAACATCGACGGTAGGCCAATATTTGTCTAACAATGGCAGTCCCCGGCTGGAAGGCGTGCGGTGGGGGCGGAATATAGGGGGAATATACAACAATCATTGATTTCGAAGATAAATGACGCAAAGGCATCACCCAGCCTCTTCCCCGCACTCCGGACACACGCCGCTCACGTTGCCTTCGAGATTGTAGCCGCATCGGAGGCACAGGCCCCGCTTCCGGCGACGATACCGCCGCAACGGACCACGGATGAAGGCGAAGGTGGGGTAGGCGGTGAGTATTACTAGAATTGGCAAGATTGGTGCGTGAATAACCAATATACTGGTCAATGGACGCGGCTGGGTTCCGACGCCCCTAGGCCGGATGCCGTAGGCCAAGACGTAACCCGCCAATTCATGCCGAGTCGTGAATTCGGGTGGCTGACTCAGCGTAGAGTCTATCACAACACGCCGGTAATAGGATAGGACGCCACTCCCAAGCTCTATGTGGTTCACTAAGTCAGGCGGAGCGTCTGGCGCAAAGATGACCATCCATTTATCCGCGACATGCCCAACCTCAACATTGGGGCTCACCAGTTTGTTCCAAAATATCGGCCACCACAAGTAACTGGCTATCCAGAGAAATGCGAATAACGTAGCTGCCAGCGTCGACACAACGATGATGGCTTTGCGGATCATGCTACACATTCTACCTGGATTTTCTGTTTCAGCTTGTCGCACGTATAATGCTAGCATTAGCGACCAACCCGACAACTCGGAACCGGACGACCACGGGAAACCGCCAACCGATCCGAACGAATTCGGCAAGCGGCTCCTGGATCGGGCGGGTGGCCTACGTCCTCTGTGAACCCACTGAAACCAAGCCTGCCACGGAGCGACTCGTTGCAGCGATCGCCCAGGCCAATCAAAGATTCTCGTCCACCTTATCACACATAGGCATGACATATGTTTCACGTGAAACCATTTCGAGACAATCGAAACGGTGAACTGGCGGCCCCAGGTGCCCGGTCAAGACACCGCCCGCCGCCGATTGTGTTGACATGACAGATTGCCATCCAACTACGACGATTGACAGGATTCAAACACTCTCGGAAAACAGCATTCGTGAGGTAGACCCCAGTCAAGATCGCAGAATGAAATTTTAGATGTCCTGAAACGGCAGGAAGCGAAGGCTGTCCTTACCGGTGACCGCCATATACCGGACAATGGACACCGAAACGGGTTCGACTCAGTGCCGGGCGCCGTCCGACGTTCCAGTTAGCGAACCAATACCGGCCAAGTGACCGGACACGCAGGATTTGGATTCCTTTGTCCGGCGTGGCAGTGCCTGCACTAAGAATGCAAACGGAAGAATGTTGACAACGCGCACCCTCCTGTCCGCGCGAAGTTCAGACCGCTGCAATCACTAACGAAGAGCCCGAACGGACTAGATTCGTGACTCTTGAGGTCAATTCGAGACTTGAATCCGCGATCTGCGAGTCCGGCTCAGCTTGCTTAGCCCGAACTTTTCGCTGATTTTGGCCATTTTTTTGGTTTAACTGCTGAAGTGACAAGGGGTTAGGGCGATTTTCGTTTTGCAGATTTGTAGCCACTAAATTGTGGATAACTTCTTGACAACTAACTTTTGTCGTGTATAGTATCGGTATGCCAAGCAGAAACGGCGCAGTACACGTAGCCACCACGAGGCGCACCTACAAAGGAAAGCTCTATCAGACCCATCTCCTGCGACGATCCTACCGAAAGAACGGGAAGGTCAAGCATCAGACGCTCGGTAACCTGTCCCATCTGCCGCCCGACCTGATCGACACCATTCGACGACGGCTGCGAGGGCAACCACCCGACGAGGGCGGGCAGTGGGACATCGTGCGCACCCTCCCGCATGGGCACGTGGCCGCCGTCTTGGGGAGCCTGCGGGGTCTCGGCGTCGACAAGATACTCGCCTCCCGGCCGTCCCGCGAGCGAGACCTGGCCATCGGAATGATCGTCGCCCGGGTGATCAGCCCGGGATCCAAGCTGGCGACGGCCCGCGCCTTCAAGAGCGAGACTGCCGGCACGAGCCTATCCCTCGAGCTGGGGATCGAGGACGTTCACGAAAGAGAGTTGTACGGGGCCCTGGATTGGCTGGGCAAGCGACAGCCACGCATCGAGACCAAGCTTGCCAGGCGGCACTTGGCTGATGGCACGCTGGTGCTTTACGACGTATCCGGCAGCTACTACACCGGGCGGTGCTCGGGCCTGGTGGACTACGGGTACAACCGCGACGGCAAGCGAGGCGTGCCGCAGATTGTGTACGGATTGCTGTGCAATGCGGACGGATGTCCGATCGCGGTGGAGGTGTTCCAGGGCAACACGGCGGATCCCAAGACCTTGGGTGCGCAGATCAAGAAAGTCCGCCGGCGGTTCGGCATCCAGCGTGTGGTGTTCGTCGGCGACCGCGGCATGATCACCAGCAAGCGGATTGACCAGGAACTGCGTGACGTCGACGGGCTGGACTGGATCACCGCTCTGCGGGCCGACAACATCAAGAAGCTCGCCTCGCAGAAGGTGATCGAGCCTTCACTGTTTGATGACCGGGACCTGGTGACGGTCCACTCTCCCGACTATCCGGGTGAACGGCTCATCGTCTGCCGCAATCCACTGCTGGCGGATGAACGGGCGCGCAAACGCGACGAACTTCTGGTGGCCACCGAAAAGGTGTTGGACCAGATCGTCGCGGCCACGACGCGGGAGAAGCGACGTCTTCGGGGCCAAGACAAGATCGGCCTGCGCGTCGGGAAGATCGTCAATCGATTCAAGGTCGGCAAGCACTTCGTTCTGGACATTGGCGAAGAACGCTTCTCCTACCGCCGAGACGAGAACAAGATCGCCCAGGAGACGGCGCTAGACGGATTGTATGTCATTCGCACGTCCGTGGCATCAGAGACGATGGGCTCGGAGGATGTGGTTCGGGCGTACAAAGACCTGGCGAAAGTCGAACGGGCTTTCCGTTGCTTCAAGACGATGGATCTGAAGATCCGTCCGATCTACCACTGGCTCGACGATCGCATTGGGACGCATGTCTTCCTTTGCATGATGGCCTACTACGTCGAATGGCACATGCGTAAGAAGCTGGCACCGATCCTGTTCGACGATCACGAACGGGCCGAGGCGGAACGTGATCGCAAGTCGATCGTGGCTCCGGCGCCCCGTTCCAAGGTAGCCGCCCGGAAGGACCAGCGTAAACGAACGGACGACGACGAACCGGTCCACAGCTTCCGAACGCTGCTCGAGGATCTCGGTACCCTTGCCAAAAACCGAGCGCGCATACGCGGATCGTCGCAGGCGTTCTACGTCCTGACCCAGCCCACCGTCCTACAAGCCCGCGCCCTGGACCTGCTCGGCGTTCCCCACGCCCCGTAGCCAGAAAGCGCGCAGTCCAAATTCACCTAACCCGCCTAACCACAAGGCTTTATCGGGATCCTAGGAAAAAAGTTCGGGCTAAAGCGGCAGAAGGGCAGCTGGACCCAATGTCCTGGCCTGCAGACGTATGATTGCCCCACGTCTGCGAAGGAGCGAACCAGGCGGCATCCGGAGCGGTAGCACCAAGCGAAGGAGACGAAGCGCGGTGCGAAGGGCGCAGGGACAACAGACGGCAAGCGACCGTCTGGCCCGTGGGGTCCGAGCGATCTCGGATTGGTGTCGTCGTCACCGCCACCAGCCCATACGAGATCAACATGTCGCATTGGTTCGCAAGGTACGCGGGCACAACCAGTACTACGGCGGGCCAAGCCACTTATGCCAGATGCGGACAACCAAGTGCTGGAACGAGGCGTTGCCCTGGGCTACCATGTGGCTGCCCCTTCGGGGCGAATAACGATCGCACACGAACAACGGGGGCGAATAACGGTCGCACACGTGCCTCAAACCATCACGGAATACAGAGCCCACAGACCGAAACCGACGGTGTACATCCCCAAGACGATTGTCACCCACAGCACCAGAGCGGACACCGGCACGTCTCGCAAAGATTCGCAACGAGTGGTCTTGTAGACGAGCGCCACGCTCAGACACAGTGGAAACATGAGCAAAAAACGCTGGCCTCCGGTGAGCTGGACGGCTGTCGTAAACACATTGGCGAGAAGAAATTGGTTCATTGCGATCCCTGCGGCGTTTGGCGTTTATTCCGCCGACCCGTGCCCGGCCCATCGGCCCGAGCGATGGCATCGAGTATCACCAGCAAGTTCAAAAGCCCGGCGACACCCGTGTAGTGCACGCCGATATCAATGGCCGACCAGTGCCCCAGATAAGGCGCGGATTGAGATCGTGGCAGCTTGGCCATCACCCGTCTGGTCAAACTCGCTGCCGCAAGCGTGTTGCCACCAGTACACAACTGAGCGACGAACCAGAGCTTGCGTGTCTCAGGGTTGACCGTACCGGCGACGCCGCCGATCGCCACACCGCTCCAAAAAGTCGCGGTGATGGTGGCCATGAGAAGAAGTCCGCGTGCCCGATGACCGAGGTATATATGCCCAAGCCCCGGAATAACCCAAGCCAGAAAACCGGCAAGCGGTGCGCGAAGCACGGATGATTCAACCTGCTTGGACAATACGTAGCTCCCAAGAATCTAAGGTGAACAAGGGCCGTCAGGATCACCGCATCGGCCGCAAGGCGAACCTCCCGGCCGGGGATTTGCCGCGACATGCTGCCGCGCCGAAAAGACGCTGATTCGGCGCTCCACTTTCGCCGATCCGCATGATGGACACACCGGCGACGCGCGCGAAACCATCGTACGCGAGAAATCCTCGAATTGACTGTCGCATTGCATGCAACGATATTCGTAAACGGGCATTGAGGCGATGCGCTCCACGGAAAATTCACAACGATGGAAGCTGCGGTGCGGAGTATAGAACCACACTATCTCCGCCGCAACACCGGTCACAAATGGTGGTGGCAGGGTCGAAGGGCCCTCGATCGGTAAATGAGCAGCGTTTCAAGGGTGGCACGGATCCCGACGGACACCGATGATCACCGGGCCGGGCATCGGGATTTGCCGGCGCTGCCTTCGACGTCCGCACGGGCAAGCTAAGGCATGCCCGTGCCACCCGTAAATCCGCCGCCGATACCGCGAAAGAGGCGTCTCACGGGAAAGCACTTGCCGATCAGGAGGGCACGAGCTTATGCTGCTGGGCAGCCGTGTCGAGGTGAAAGGCCAGAATTCGCCACGATCGGGCGGCTCGGCATGCTTCCGCTTCGCGGTAAGCATGGCACCCGCGATGTCCGGAACTGTTGAAAGCACACGAAAAATGACATTGTTCAGGAATTGTTCCAGTTTGACACTATTGGGTTTTTGGCTGGTCGGCGGATGCGCGTCTCTTTCGGGGACATGGCGGGCCGTCGAGATCGATCCGCCGGACGCCACGGGGGTCATTCGAACCATGACGTTCGACGGGCAGCGCTACACGGCCACCGCTGGCGAGGGCGCGAAACGGCAAACCACGACCGGCGATTTTGGTTGGAACGGATCGAGGCTGACGCTTCGCACGACCGGCGGTCCTGTCCAAGTGTTCTCCGGCCGCAAAGGAGGCGGACAACTGACGCTGGTGGATGATCGACCGGACGGACAGGTTCGAACGACGTTTGAAAAGATATCCGATTGAACGACGATTGGATTTTGAGGGCGGCTCGACATGCTTCCGCTTCGCGGTACGCATGGCACCCGAAAACGACACTTTTTTTGAGATGCACCCCCGACTGACTAGAGCAGTCTCCGTTTTCGTATACCGGGTCGACCGCCCTTCGCGACGCATCGAACGGCGAGAAACCGCGCAGGCTGAAGCCTGCGGCTCGGAACGCAGAAACCGGAAATGCGCTAACGACTTGATTTGATCTCGAACCGAACAGGAGTTCATTCGCGTTGGACGGACTCATCAATCTCGACAAACCGACCGGCATCACCTCCGCCAAAGCGCTCTATAAGGTGCGCTCGATTACCAAAGTGCGAAAGAGCGGCCACGCCGGAACGCTCGACCCGGCGGCGTCCGGCGTGCTGGTGCTTTGTCTAGGGCGAGCCACCAAGCTGGTCGAATCGATCATGAACCAGCCGAAGGTGTATCGTACGACCGCGCGACTCGACGTGACGAGCGAGAGTTTTGATTCGGATCGTCCGCTCGTTCCGGTGGATGTGAAAGACGTGCCGACGATTGACGACACAGCCGATTGGCTACTCGCGGACCTGGTTCGGGTAGCCGAGCGACGCGAGATTGTCGTACGGTTTCAATCCCTACCGTGCGGTGCGTTTGGAGCGTCGAAGCGGGGAAGCGTCGAGATTGACGACTCGCACCCGACCGGACAACAAGCCAAGACGCTCGCTCACGAATTGGCGCACGAAGCGATGCACTGGGAAGATCGCGGACCGCTCACACGCTCTATCGCGGAACTTGAAGCCGAGTGCGTCGCCTACGTCGTCTGCACACACTTCGGCCTGGACGTTGAAGTCCGGGCGAGTCGGTATATCGCCCTATGGGACGGCGATTCCAAGTCGCTCCGGTCAAG
>JADFIX010000710.1 GCA_022566435.1 Planctomycetota bacterium | reverse complement strand
GATCGCGCTCCGGCCGGCTGGCGTGGCCGCCGCAATCTGGCCACGGGACCGTCGGCCGCGTCGGAGTGGGGTGGCAGAGTCGCCGCGACCGGTGTTAGTTGGTAGATTCGTCGGTACAGAGACCGACGATCGACGATCGGTGCGGCGTGTCGCGCGGTATACAAGGTAATAGGGGGAGTCGATGACGCCCAACGTTCTCTTCATCATGACCGACAACCAGGGGGCGTGGACCCTGGGCTGCCACGGCAACGAAGACATCCGCACGCCGCACATCGATCGACTGGCGGCCGAGGGAATGGTTTTCGACGGCGCGCATCACATGGGTTCATTCAGTGGTGCGGTCTGCACTCCGTCGCGGCACATGGTGATGTGCGGGCGCACGGTTTGGCACATTCCGGACAAGCCGGGCCGAACTGTGAATCCAAACGTGACCAACGCCAAACTGGTTCCGCCCGATTTGGCCAAGAACACCATGGCGGCGGTTTTCAACCGCGCCGGCTACGACACGATGCGCACCTGCAAGAGAGGCAACAGCTACGAGGCAGCCAACAAACTGTTCACGGTCCGTCGTGACGCGACCAAGCGCGGCGGAACCGACCAGTCCGGTAGCGCCTGGCACGCTGAACAGGTGCTCGAATACTTGCGCGAGCGCGAGGCCAGGAAGGACACCGATCCATGACGTTATGGACGGCGCGGTCCGCGAGACTCAGCTATTCAATTTCGCGGACAACCCACACGAATTCATCCAGCAGCATCACGATCCCAAAGTGATTGCCCACACTGGCACGAGGCCGAAAAAGGAACAGGTGAATCTCGCTAGCGACCCGCGCTACGCGGCCAAGCTGGCGGAAATGGAAGCGTTGCTCCTTTCCGAAAAAATGCGCCGCCTGGACGATCCGTATCGTCTCTGGAACCAACCGGAGAAAGATTGAGCCGACGGCGCTAGCCGCGGGTGTTTTAAACGCGCCCGACGCTAGCGCGTTCGGCTCACCCCAATTCAGGCTTTGACAAACTACGTGGTCCACGCCGCGGAATCTGGGCGAGGTCCCCTTTGTCGCGCTCGGCGGTGATCACTTTCTCTGCTTGCCCACCCTTTTTTCAGTGAATGGAATCTGCAAAACTTCTGCCAATTCTTGTCCTGCACGAGCTGCAATGTCGGCCGGCATTCGTTCGAATGGAAGACCACACCAAGATGTATCGGTTTGTTCGTGCGTTGTTTGAACCAAGAGCACATCTCTTTCTCGGAGCTTGAGCGTGATCGCGTCCCGGGTGACTTCGAAGTCAACCCACATGGAACAACTGCCGGCAGACGAGAGCGGCGGCCCCACATCTCGCGATTCAACGATAGTTGAAGAACGCATGTTAATGGCGATGATGTCCTCTAAGGAGAACTCCTGACGACGCCCAGGCCAATGTACAAAAACGCTCGACGATGCCCAGTCAATGACTACCCCTCGCGGCGTTTTGGGACGCGAGTAATACGAGACAAAAACAACAACATCCATCACAGCAGCGATTAGAAACAAAGTGACCGCCCAACAAATAGCATCGGCTAGCGGAGGCGCGTTGGGTCCTGGAAACCAAATGATGGCTACGCCCGCCGTGCCTCCCAGAAACAATACCAGGATGCTGAATATGCCGAAGTCTGGGCCCCCCTTATGTCTTGTATGCACGCGCACACCTGGCTCCCATTGTGAAACAATCCAACCCTTTGACTGTCGCTGAAGCTCATCCATCAGCAGTCCTCGTTTCACACACTTCCTGCATGGCAATATGCCCACCTTGGCACACTCTCGTGAGTATAACCGCGGACACATCCGATAAATGTTAACGCGACTGCAATGCTTGGCTGTCAAACTAGGTCGCGGGAGACGTTATGATTGGCAAGAGGTTTGGCGCATCACCGAGGTGGATTCCATGAGCCCTCAGTGAAACACACACGGACGGATTTGGGACGACCTCTGCAGTATTGGATTGCCATGGATTCATACGCGGCGGCGAGTATCTTTATCACAATCTCATGATCGCGCACAAGCGACATGATCCTAGCCCCGGTTTTCTTGCCGATTACCGCATCCAGGAACTGTAGCGTTGCCTTAGAATCGTCTCCGCACATCCCAGGTGTGGATGGGGCGGATTTGCCGAAATCAAACTCCTCCACTCTGCCCGTTCCGCCCGCCCCACAATACGCGAACTGCAGTTCGAGATGGCGATCGTCGCCAAGCGCCGCTCCGTTTTTTATTCCGGTGATCTTCGCAATTCGCCTGAGCGAAGCAAAGAACATGGGCCCTTGAAACAGCATCAGCGTGTCGATTTTCGTGCGGCACGCTTCGGCATTTTCCTGCTCCTTACTTCCCCTTCGAGACAATCCTTCATGCAATGCGGTGAACTGAATTACACATTGCGTCACATTAGATGCATCTTGCAACTCAACGAGCACGTACGCGTTATAGTCACTGTATCCTTTCAGTGATGGATCTGGATCCTTCGTTCGCTCAGGATAGTGCTTTGCCGAATCATAAGGCCGAAACGCATGTGCAGTTACCCAAGCGTGATCGATGGGTGCGCAGCCCTCACCGTTCTGGCCCGCGTGCCGCATTATCCACGTGGCAATATCAAGAAAATGATAACCGCTGTGACAGAGTTTCCCTCCACCGTACTCCGGTTTCAGGCTGTGGAAGATTTTCTCGGGGAATTCGTTTGGGAACAGTCGCCACCCATCATTTGTAACAATCTGCACAAAAGTAACTGGATAACGCGTCTGCTGATAGACTTCCGAGACTTTTTCAGCAATGGTCTTGTAAGCCACTTGATACCGCTTCTGTACCGGGATCGCGAATCGGTCAAGCACTTTGTTCTTCTTCGCGAGTTTGCACAGTTCTTCATATTGCTTGACAATTCGCAGGGCCGCTTTCGGCTTCGTCGTACATTCTCGGACCACTGTTAAAGGCTTATCGACGAGAGTAGGGATTCCTCGGCTTAGAGCCCATTTGACGTAGTCGTAATGTGCGATAGGTGGCGTCGCGACGATTACAGCGTCCAACGTCACGCCCGCTTTTTTCTGTTGAAGCTGTTGGGTTAAGTCTCTCGGATTGTCAACGGGGTCCAAACACACTGAAGTTTGTATGCCCAGGTACTCGGACGCCTTCAGAACTGCGTGTGCTGTCTCGTCGGCCAAAACGACTTCCAATTCTCCGTTCATCTGTGGCAACATTTCTCTCAATGCGGCAAGGTGTGCACTCATTGACCACTC
>JADFIX010000709.1 GCA_022566435.1 Planctomycetota bacterium | reverse complement strand
GGGACCATACCCACGTTCAACACGGTCAGCGATTACGTGGTTCACTGGGACGACGGGAGCGGCAGTTCCGAGTCCTTCACCGAGGAGGAGCTGACAGATTTAGGCCGTCAGGTCTCTCACTTCTACGCCGACAACGCACTCAACGTGAACATCACCGTGGACTTGTTCGAGGCTATCTGAGAACGTTTCAAACGTAGGTTCCTGGAGCACCACGTTGTCGATGGTGTTCTTTCTGGGAAGCTCATCCGGTTCGTCCGGATCGCGCCGCGTTCTCGGGTCGCCCGTCGGCGTCAGTAGTCCACGTAGCGCCCTACGAGTCCTCGGATCCGGATCGTTACTGTTGCGCAGGGACGAGACCAAAGCGTTGGACCACACGCCCAGAGCAATTCGGTCCCCCCCTTGGCACGAGGCGACACCGCTGGACTGAAGCGGGTTGCTCGCGCCGGCGACCGTTGCGGCATCGTAGGACGCTGGTAGGCCGTTGCGGTGGGACTCGTCCGATGTCCAATCCCACCACGGCACGGCCACGTCTGCAAATGCCGCCTCGGCGGGGTCACGCTGCGTAAAACGGGGGCCTAGACGGGTCTGTAACGCCAACTCGAAGTAGAATAGATAGGCCCGATGCCAGGGGAGAAACAAGTATGTGCCGTGTTCGCACCAGCCGGGAAGAGGAAGGGCATGGATGCTCGCAAACCACTGATATCCCCTGTCGTCGCCCAAGCTCATCATCCTCGAAAAGGCTTGTCGAAAAAGCTGCAGGCGACCCGGACTCGTCTCCAAACTACGTATCGTCTCCCTTATCGCCATGGTATTGTCCGCCCTTTCGCGATAGTCTGCTCACACGGGCACGAACTATCCGCGTGCCCGCGGCCGTTCGTCCCCTCTCGCGGCGACCGTGACTGGGCCGTCAAAACGAACGCCGCCAACAAAACTCCTAATCCCACCAGCATCATGTAGCTATTCTCCACGACAGCCTTGCCTAGAACTATTGAAGCCGCGCCGACCAGCCCGAGTAGCGATGCGCCCAAACGACCATGATGGACCGCAGACCGCACGAAAAAAGCGGCTGCAATGCAGAAAAGTAACACAACACATGGAACAATCACGGATCGGTAACGATCAGTACTGATCCCCAACACGGCCAAAACGCTTGCGTAACCTGCGACGCACATGGGGCACTTTGGCATGAGAAGCACGGCGACCGACGCCAGCGCAGTCGTGCGAATGGACTTCCGACTATCGTTGGTGTTGCGACGCACTCGACAGATCCTGCTTCCGCTAACGCCGACACCCGCACCACGGAACCGACGGGAAGATCATTTTGATAATTGCCCGAACTCTACTACCACATTGTACACGGCCAAACGTAGCAACGCAAGTCAGATCTTGATTTTCCTGCCGCGCGGCAACAGAGGCAAACTTTGGCCTTCCTGAGACTTGCAGCGGCAGCGGCAATCAATCTAGAGAGTTGGACGAATTTAGGGCCGGTAGCCAGTATGAGAGTTCGGCAATAATTTGTATTGATAAAACAGATTTATTATGCTGCAGATAGCAAATTGCAATACGCGGGATTCCGGCGCTGAATCGGTGGTGGAATAGCGCATGCACAGGGCAATAGCGTCTCCGCAAGCACGCAGGCCACGAGCTTGCCCATTCCACCCTAGCTCTCCAGCTCCTCAGTTTCCCCGCTTCGGGCGTCGAGATGTGCTACGACCAGTCGGATTTCATCGTACGACACCTTCCCATTCAGGTGCTCGAAGATCGGCTTGAGCCGCTCGGCACCGACCTCGCCGGCGGCGCGGGCGACATTGTCATAGGTCTTTGCATCCATCCATATTTCAATGGAGGCCGGCTTGGTGGCTTCGATAAACTCGCTCAGGTAGGCCGACACCGTATTGCGTTTGCGACCGACCGCCTCGGTCACGGCATCGATGGACTTCCCAAGTCTGAATAAATCGAACGCCGTTCGCTTGGTCTGCGACATCTTGTCCTTGCGGCGACTGGAACGCGCCGCCGTTGTGGACGCGATATCATCCGAGCTGAACGGTATCGGGTCCGCGTCGACATCCGTCGGGAGGCCGTGCTCACCACAATAAGATTCGATCTCTTTGACGAACCGATCGCCGTACTTCGCCAGCTTGGCGGCGCCGATACCATGTATTTGACCAAGATTTTCCGTGCCGGTCGGCCGACGACGCGCCAGGTCGCGTAAGGTGCGGTCGCTGAAAATTACGAATGCCGGAACGCCGGCGGCCTTTGCCAGCTCTTGCCGAACGCTGCGCAGATGATCGAACAGGCCACGGTCCACGCCCTCCCATGACGCCGTCGCGTCACGAGTCTGCCGTAGCGGCTTTGCTGCGACACGGATCAAACGAATGTCGCGCTCGCCGCGCATGGCTTCCCACGAGGCGTCATTCAGCTCCAGTACCGGGTGGTCCGACGGGTTTCTATCCAATAGGCCCTGGTCCACAAGCTGATAAACCCAATTCGTCAGCGTTTTCTTGGGCGTCCCGCGCAGGATGCCGTACGTGCTGATCTGGTCGTGTCCCCGACGGCGAATGAGTTCGGTGTTGGCCCCCAAAAGGACATCCACCGTATGCATGACACCGAAGCTGAACCCGCTGTGGCGCTCGAGCCTGGCCACGGTCGAAAGAATCTTTTGTGCGACTTCCGTCGCGTCCTCCAACCCCTCGGTCTCGTCGAGACAAACGTCGCAGGCCTCGCAGTTTTCTTTGGCATAACTTTGCCCGAAATATTCCGAGAGGGCGCGATGACGACACTTGGGAGACGAGCACAACCGCCGTATCTGATCAATCAGGGTCGTCTGCGTTTCAATGATCCGTTCCGGATCGTCCGCATCCGCCGCGCTACGCGCAATCAACGACTGCCACCGCATGAAATCAGCGGCCGAGTAGAAAAGTACGCACTCCGCCTCGAGCCCGTCGCGCCCCGCCCGCCCCGTCTCTTGCTGATAATGCTCGATGGATTTAGGCATGGTGGCGTGAACGATGCACCGCACGTTGCTTCGATCGATCCCCATCCCGAAGGCGACCGTGGCGGTGACCACGCTTAACGACTCGCTCGCGAAGGCTTCCTGCGTCTGCCGTCGTTCATCTGCGCTCAGACCGGCATGATAGGGGCGGGCATCGATCCCCGCACCGGTTAGGGCGTCGGCCATCGCCTCCGTATCGTTGCGACTCAGGCAATAAACGATAGTCCCTTCGCGTCGATGTCGCGACAGCACGTCGATCACCTGACC
>JADFIX010000708.1 GCA_022566435.1 Planctomycetota bacterium | reverse complement strand
TCTTCGCCTTTGAAAGGTCTTTGACCTGTGGCCATCTCGTAGAGCATAATGCCCAGCGAAAAGAGGTCCGTCCGATGATCCACGACTTCGGTTCGCAGCTGCTCCGGCGACATGTACGGCACGGTGCCCATGATCATGCCTCGTGCCGTCAGCGGCGCCGACATCGTGACGGCGTCCGGCGATGAACCGCCCTGACCGGCAGCGGTCAGCTTGGCAAGCCCGAAGTCCAGAACCTTCACGCGACCCTCCTTCGTCACCATGACGTTGCCGGGTTTGAGGTCGCGATGAACGATGCCCTTGTCATGAGCAGCGGCTACTGCATCCGAAAGCGGGATGGCGATGTCAAAGATTTTCGCAAGCGGCATGCCGCCTCGTGTTATCATCCGGTCGAGTGTTTCGCCCTCGACCAGTTCCATGGCGATGAAGCGCAAGTCGCCTTCGTTATGGATGCCGTAGATTGTGACGATGTTCGGATGATTTAGGGCGGCGACGGTGGTCGCCTCGCGCTCGAAGCGTGCAACGCGTTCCTTGTCTTGCGTCATCAGCTCGGGCAGCACCTTGATCGCGACTTTTCGATCCAGCTTGGAATCATTCGCAAGGTAGACCTCGCCCATCCCGCCCGCGCCGAGGGGCGAGACGATTTCGTATGGGCCAAGTTTCGTGCCGGCTTCCAACGCCGCGACTCCTATCCAGTGCAAACAAGCGACTGAACGATTCGATTATCCAGGACCATCGGTAGCCGACAAGCAATGGAGTCCGAATGGTCGGTACCGGCACAAAAAACCGGCTCTCACGACAGGTCACCCATGATCCGGCGCCGCCAGCCGTCCCGGAATTGCGATGATCAGCAAGCTCGCTCCGCCCGCGGCCTGCCAGGAGCCCAACGTCCGTCGAAGATCGTACATCCGACAGTCGTCCAACTTCGCCCGCTTGACAACACGTTGCCACGGCGATTTCGGCTCAAGGAGATGCTCGCTCTTCCCGCAGCCAGGAAACACGTACTCGGCACCGTCGACCGCGGTCCGCCGCCGCCGCAGAATCTCCATGCTCTCCGGCGACAGTACGATGGTCAGCGGCTCGCGGTTCTTGCTTTGATCATTCGGAATACGCCACAGCCGGCTGTCAAGATCAACATCCCGCCATCGCATTGCTTGGACATTCCCCTTGCGAGCACCTGTCAGCAGGAGCAGAAGGGAGAAGCTGCGAAACGGCTCCGGTTCAGATGCCAGCGCGCGAAAGAGTCGTTTGAGTTCCTTCTCATTGAGGAAACGCTCACGTGTTGTTTCGCGAAATCGGCGAACGCCTTCGCAGGGGTTGGCCCTGTCAGATTTGAGGGTCCGTCGTCCGTAGTTGTATAGCTTACAAAGCAACGTCAGAAGCCGGATGGCTTGGCAGGGAGTTTTCTTGCCGATCCGGCCATGAAGGACAATTATGTCCGCCGTGGTGATCGAACTGATCCGGCGGGCATGCCATACCGCGAGGCGCCTATTGAATATCCGCTGATCCTCACGCCACGACTTCTCACGGCAAACCGGTAGTTTGGCACCTTTGACGGCGCTCGTGACCACATCGTCGTGTACCGATTCGCGCCTGTCATTAGGTGTCCCACCACGGATCCGGCCCAGCGGTCGTGGTGTTCGTAAGTGCGCCGAGATCGGCGTTTCGCCGTGGCCGTGGTAACGACTCGACGATCACCAATTGCCCCTTTTTGCATGCGGGACACAAAGCGCCATCGTGCTGTTTCTCTCTGGTTTCTCCTGCATCGTTGGCGTCGATCGAGGGTTCAGCCGGTGGGCACCGTTTGATCGCAAGCACTTGCCGGCAAAGCTCCAGCTTCGTCCGTCGCGACCGATTGGCAAGGAACCCGAAGTGGCGAATCCGCATGAAACCCGACGGCAGGACGTGGAGCAGGAACCGAGGTCACGTTCTGCTGGAAGGACTACGCCCACGGTCGGCGGCGTCGAGCGTCAGTGTCTTCTTGTGAACCATGTCCACGAGGTAAGCTCGTACCTCCTCCGGACCGAGTCGGTCGGGCGACCGGCCAAAGTGCTTCGCGAACTTGGCCACCGCCCGAACGTACGCCTCCTGTGTATGCGGGGAGAAGTTCCGCAGCTGCATATCCTCGATCATTCGTTGACGTAGTGGTGTCATCACAAGCTCCTTCAGTAAGAGGACGTTCGAGGCACCTTCACCGTGCCTCCCGAAGGAGCTATACTGCCGCGAGCGTGTGCAGCAAAAACGGCACACGCAAAGCGAGCGACAGGGAAGATAAAAGAGCCGCTTGGACGAGAGGTGTGTACAGGTTGGACGCTAGACACGCGTGGGCGCGTCCGAACCTACCGCGAAGCGGTTTAGTTCAACATCCTTTATATAAGATTATCAAGACCGGCGGGGGAAACTTTCTCGCACGCGACCAGGGACATTTGAGCTGATCTTCGCCTGAAGCCGTTGCGTACTACGGCGTCCAGGTGGCGGAAACAAAGGTCCGCGAAAAGCCGTTGGGGAACGTCGCCGACGCGGTCCATGTGGACGCCGACTCGTCACCGCTGACGAACACCGCGGCGATGATCCGGTCAGGACCGGTTTCCGGGTATAGGCTCAGTGTCAGGCCGGCGTCCGTTGGAACATTCGTGGCTTCGATCACGAGCTCGACGGCCGTGGAGGAGTCGATGGTCACGTCCGGATCGAGAAAGCTGCCCGATGGCGCGTCGGGAACGTCGAATCCGGCGATCTGCGTCATTACGATGGTAGCTAACGGCGTGTCCGGCAGGATGATCGCATGGGGGCTTAGGGTGGCGCTGCGCGAGACGCCGACAATCGAGCCGGTGAAGTCGTTTTGAAACGACTCCATCCGTACGCGCCCGAGCCCGGCAGTGATTGAGCTGGAACCGCGCCCTTTATCTACGCTGACAGTGCCTTGACCGGAGATGAGAGGGGCGAGCAGCCGGATTCCTCCGCCTGCGCCGGGGCCGGCGCAGGAGAGTTGCGTGTTGCCGCCGTCGGCGCGAATGGCGCCGTCCACTCGGATCGATTCCGTGCTTGCGATCAGCAATGCCCCACCGCCGGCTCCCCCACCAAACGAGCCCGAAGACGGGTGGTTGTTGCCGCCGCCGCCGGAGCCTCCGGTAAGCGGAACAAGAAAAAGGTTTCCGTAAGCCGGCTTCACGCCGAAGACGCAACCCAAGGGTTGCAGTGTCGCGTGGCTGCCGCCCGCCGGTCCGCCGCCGGGACCGAGGCCGGGTTGGCTCGGCGAGTTCGCCG
>JADFIX010000707.1 GCA_022566435.1 Planctomycetota bacterium | reverse complement strand
AGCTTCGCCGACAATTCGGCGATCTTGTGGTCGCCGCCATGCCCATACTTCAGGCTCTCCAGGCCGGCGTAGAGTCGCCGCTGTCGCTCATCGAGCAAGCTGAAGAACAGAATGATCGCCGCCTTGATGTCCGGATGGCGACTGCGTTCAATGGACCCGACCAGCACTTGGTCGATCATCGGCGGCGCCAGACCCAATGTCAGCCCGGATAAACCGGCTTCGAGCACGCGGCTCAAATCTTCAGGTGACAACACCAAGGCTTCAAGAGCCGACGCCATATCGCCGAGGAACGCCACCATGTCCGTGTAGACCTGCTCGTGCTCTTCCGCCTGGTCGACATCGCCATCCGCTCGGGCCTCGCGTGACCACCGGGCCAGCGACTCATGGACCGCGAGACGATCCAGCAAGGCGCTGATCGCATCGGCCCAGTCCTTGCCGCTTTGCGGTCCGCCCTCGCGGGCGCCTTCCAACCATGAATCGAGCGCGGCGAGAAATTTTCCACGTGCCTCGTGGACCCGATCGAGCATCCGCCTTTCACTCGGCGTTGGTTCTTCCGACTCTCCCCCGAATGACTGGCGGATGGGCATCGTCCACGGTTCGCCGCGGAAGACCGCACTACCCGTGAGACCGTGCGCCAGCAAGTAATTTTCCAATTCGTCCGCGGCCTCGGCGGTCAGGGGCAAGAGACCCGTCTTGAGGGCGAGCCGCACCGATTCCAGCGAGAGATCCTCGGCAATCATCAGGACGCACGCCCGTAGGAGCTCGACCAACGGATGATGAGCGATGGGACGGCGGCGATCGATGAAATATGGGATGCCTGCGGCTTCGAGCGTGGCACTGAGCAGATCGTGATACGGTTCGAGATCGCGCACGATGATCGCAATATCGCGGTAGCGCAACGGCGAATCGCTACGCTGCGTCCACTGACACACTTTCGACACTGCAAAACGTGCCTCGATTCTTCGAGACGGCAGTTCACACAGCTCGAAAGAATCGTCGTTTTCCGCCATGGCTGCGGATTCCTCGGTGGCGCGCGGGGCAAACCATCCCCCTTCCAGGCGGGTCAGCCGAGAGCGCCCGCGAAAACGATGCGGCACTTCCGGCCGAAGAACCAGCGGCGGTTCGGACTCGATACCCGCATCTCGGAAGAGTTTCTCGATCTCATGAAGGGTGCGCCATGACCGGTAGAACGGCAAAGACCGTCCGACCTCGGGGCGACGACGCGTTGAGATATCGAGTCCGACGGGGCCCAATAGCAATGTCATCTCGATCGAGCTGCACAATCGTGCCACTTCGACCAGCATCAACATCTCCTGCCCGCTGAGTGACGCGAATCCATCGACCCATACCTGGGCACCGTGCAGCCATCGGCAACGACCGATTCGTTCTCGGGCCAATTGCAGGTACTGTGTGGGATCGAGCCGATCGCTGCCGAGATACGCCAGATAAGCCTCGTAGATGAGTCGCAAGTCGTGAAGCTTAGCCTCGTGCGACGCCGCGCCACCCGTCGTAGATGCGGCGTGTTCGAGCATCTCCGGCGAGACCGCCTCCGCCATGAACTCAGCGATGGCCGTGCTCAGTTCCTCGACAAAACCGCCAAACCGTTCCAGGCGACGGTAATAGCGAAGTTCTTCCGCATGTTGATGCAGAAGGTAGCGTAGGATCATCGCTCGAGCAGACTCCGACAGCGCCGTATGAGACGGTGTGCCGACTGTATCGAGGATCTTACACGCCAAACGGCGAAAGGAGAGTACTTCTGCCCGGTGGGCCGCCGGAATGTCCGCCGGACCTAGAATCGCCCGCTCCATTTGCAGGCCGGCCTGTTCCGGCACGAGCAGCACCAAACGGGGACCGTCGATGGGATCCTGGCGAAGACCGTTCCGCACCGCCTCGACGCAGTGATGCGTCTTTCCCGTTCCCGCGCGACCAATGACGAATCGAATGGACATGATCGTTCGGTCGTAACAGAACCGCAGCGAGCGGTCAACAGATGACCGTCGTCAAGACCGACCGAGTGTCCCGCCCAATCATTCCAAGTCTTCCTCCTGCCGCGCGATCTGCCGGCCCAAGCGCAACGTGCGTAGAAACCGATTGGTGCGTACAACGACGTGAACCGCAATGCTGAGTGTAATGGCAACGAATATCGCGGCGGTGGCCACGTAACCCGTGCTCTTCGAGTTCCATGCACCGACCACAAGCAAGCCCGCCCCCAAGACGCACACGACCACGGCGATGGCCTCGCCGAACGGCGGAGAATTCTCGTGCGGCAGGTAGATGCCTTTCATGAGTGGCGGGCGGGCGCGGTATTCCGACCCGCATTCCGGACAGTGGTAGCTCCGGGGCAGCGTCTTGAGGTTGTACCCGCAACTTCCACAATAGGTGGACATCGAGATACGACGATCCCTGATGATGTCATCGGCTAGTTCTTCTCGATCACGTTCACTGAGCGGCATCGGTCGATTCCCGGCAGTACAGGTACTCCGTCCTTGATGAGTCTTATCCACGAGCCGAACCGATCGGTCAACAAACGGTTCCAGAGTCGCCGCCCTTCGGGCGACAATGGCAAGGCGTCGTTTACTCAGCAAACATCGCGGCCATGAAGGTCGCTGGATCGAACGGTTCGATGTCCTGCAGTGTCTCACCCAAGCCCACGAACTTCACAGGAATGTCCAGTTGATCACGGATGCCGGCCACGATGCCGCCTTTGGCGCTGCCATCCAGCTTTGCGAGAAAGATACCGGATATGGACACGTGCTCGGAAAACTGCTTCGCCTGATTGACCGCGTTCTGCCCGATCGTGGCGTCGAGCACGAGTAGCACCTCATGCGGCGCACCCGGAATCTTCCGCTCGACGACTTTCTGAATCTTGCCCAGCTCACGCATCAAATGGTCCTGCGTATGGAGCCGACCGGCCGTATCGATCAGTAAAATATCAGCGCCGCGTGCCACGGACGCTTCACATGCGTCATAGGCGACCGCGCCCGGGTCGGCACCTTGATCGTGCTTGACGATCTGGATGCCGATTCGCTCGGACCAAATGCTCAATTGCGCGACCGCGGCGGCACGAAACGTATCACAGGCGGCGAGAATCACTGTTTTACCCTGCGCTGCGAAGTGATGACCCAGCTTGGCCACGCTTGTCGTCTTGCCCGAACCGTTGATTCCGGTGACCAACACGACGGTCGGACCCGACTCCGCAAATTTGATTTGCCGATCGGATTCCGGCCACATGGCAATGATATGCTGCTGCAAGAAAGTTTTGATTTC
>JADFIX010000004.1:13738-15557 GCA_022566435.1 Planctomycetota bacterium | reverse complement strand
GGGAATCCGAACTGAGGGTTTCCCTCATCTTTCCGGGGCAGAGCCGGCGAAGACAAAGGCCACGGGTCGCCCGTATCCCTCGGTGGTGCGCGTGAGGATATAGCCTGGTGCGTCGTTTCCGTCTTTCGCGCTTTTGACGCGGTGGCGATTCTCGGTCCACACGACATCCTTGATTCCGGCGAGTTTCAACGTGAAGTCCGTGGCCGCGTTGGCGAGATCTATCGGTTGCTGTTCGGACTGGAAGTGGGTCTCGAGTGTGTCGATTCCCTCAAACCGAAGTTGCACATGCCCTTTTTGATTCATCTTGGCCTTCGGACCGGACAGCCTTGTCCACAGCGCCTTGTTGTTGGCTTTGAACTTGACCGAATCTCCGTCGGGGGCGTACCCGGTGACGTGAAACGTTCCCTTGATCAATGTGAAAGGCATTATTGTTCTCCTTCAGCCACTGGCTGCATGCGTTGTCGCATTCGAGCGTGCGTGAGCGGCCCCACTTCGACTAATTCGCCGCCTTGACACCGGAATTCACTTTGACGCCGCCCTCGGCGTTGAGCTGCATGCTGAAACCGAATTCGTTTTTCAATGCGTCCCTCACGATGCGAAGCAACTCAGCGCCGTTGGCGAATCCGCTGTCAGTCTTGACCCCCGTGATCCGTCCGTCTTTGTCTCGAGAAATGGTGACTCCACCCTTGGACGAAGAACCGGATGGCTTCTTCGGAAGTTGCTTGTCGAACCGAATCCAACCTTTGGCAAAGCACGCGTTGGGGTCCGACTTGGGGTCCGACGAATCCGGATCGCAATCACGATGGAACTCGTCCTCGCAATTCTCGCCCATGCAAACGGGCACGTCCGAGGAAATGACGATCTGCGCCCAACCGGCCTGAAAGGAGCGCTTCTGGTTGAGTGCCTTGTCCCTGAGTTCTTTTTTCCAGTCCTCGCACGCCTTCCAGCAATGCCATTGGTAGTCTTTCGTCATCAGTTCAACAAGCAATTTCTTTTTCTTGTCGGGGTCAGTTACGAGTTCGCAATCGCGCTGGCACGCATCGCATTGCTTGCAGTCCGTACACTTGTCCGTCCCTTCCGATTTTTTGCACTCCTTGCAAGTGCGACAAGCCTTGCCATCTTTGCATTCCTCGCTGCAAGATACGATACGCTTGTTCAGCCCCTCAAGCAGTTTCTTTTCCTCCGGCGTAAGTGGCGGTGGGGGTACGACAACGCCCTCAAGATTCGGATCACACACGCACGGCCAAGCCGTCTCGGATTCCGAGAGTCCCGTCTTGAGTGGCGTGGTCAGCGCGCTAGATAAAGCTTTGAGACTGCCCGATATGTCCAACAGATCTACACCACCGCTCAACTCGGCGATCGTTTTCACATGTGAAGCGAATCCGGTACCATTGGTCGGAATGGGCTTGTTTGTCATATGCCACGGTGGCACGAGAACGAGCAAAGTGCAATCGTTCGGAACGATGTAATCGCAAAGCACGCCGCCGACCGTAACGGCCTGCACGTTTCGATCGAACCCTTGCCCGCGAAGCGTGACGACGGTGTATTGATCCCTCCATCCACGTTTCGGAAACGTGTCTGTGATCCGTATCTTGGACGCTTCCTGCGAGTTATATACGCGAATGATGGCCCGCGAATCGAGCGCGAGCTTGGCGAGACTTCGCGTGCGGGACCTCAGATGCGGACCCTGATATTTTGAATTGAGAGATCCGGTCAGTCGATCCACGTTGTCTAGCGCTTCTGCGCGGGCCCACGATTCCACTTCCGAAAACCGTCCGCCCCAAGACAGGAAACCGCCAAACACGCGCCGTGACTCCGA
>JADFIX010000004.1:0-13728 GCA_022566435.1 Planctomycetota bacterium | reverse complement strand
TTGCGGAATAGGTGTCGCCTGTCTACGAGTATGGCGGCGAACGCCGGAAAAGTCTTGGATTCCAGAATCCTGCCGGGTTCGGTCACAAGGCGCGTCGGGTCCTTGCTGGCCACGAACTTGGGTTCGACGCGGAACCCGAAGGCAGTGTCCCCAGCGGTGTAGGCTGACGCCGTGGTCAGCGCCGTCTTGGTCTGCGCGTCCTGTTCGAGCTTGCGGGCGTAGTCGAGGAAGAAATCAGCCTGCTGCCCAAAACCGAGAATGGATAATTGAAACGCCGTGGAGAATAACTGGCGTCGACTGTTGACAAGATCGAGCACCTGTGAATCGATGACCGGGAAAACGCCCGCCACCTGAATGGGCGGACTGGAGTCCTTATAGGAATGGGAGTCGCTCAGCAATTGCAGTTTACCATTATCGTCGTATCGCCCCATATCGACGTTCACGGTGATGTCGGCAAGATACCGGTCTCGAGTCTGGTACCCCGGCTGGACTGAAACGACCATCGGACAGAAGAACAGCTCATAGTTTCTCTGTTTGTTGCCGTGTGGTTGCACGAACCAGCGCAGAAGAGACTGCGTCATGACGTCGCCGCTTGCAATCAAGATCGCCTCGCGCGCGCTGAGCGAAAACGCCTGGCCGGGGAATGCCAGCGGCGGTGTGAATTCCCTGCCGACGGCACGCAGAGCCGGTCGTTGTTCGGTCGTCAGTGGCGGACCGGCGGGCGGGAGCCCTGCCGTCTTGGGGGTAAATTCCGGCAGGTCCGGGGCAGGGGTCTCCTCAATGACGCCCAACATACCGATGAGCGAAGGAACGACGGAGTTTGCGGCGAGCGTCGGGTTTGTGGCGACCAGAGACTCCAGCAATGATTTCTGAACTCCGGCCTCGGTCTTCGCAATCGCGAGGTCGGCCAGGGACTTCGCTTTCTTGACTTCCGCCATCGCGGCCAACGCTTCTTCGATATTGATTCGAACCACAGTCTGCACATCCATGGCCATCGAATCGAGATTGCGAACGCCGCCTTGGACGTTGTTCATCGCCAGATCGAAGTATTCCGAGGCCGGTTTGTCTAGATCGAACGCGAATCCATCCGTGGGCCCGGCGAGAAAAGGCGTGGAGATACTCGCAAAACCATAGCGGTCGACGCTTCGCGAGACTTTGTCCAGCTCGATCGCGGCATGACGCGCCGCTGAGCAACCCCAATGGATGATCAATCCCACAAACAACAGGCTGAAACGGGTGCGTCTAATCACTGTTCTTCGAATCATGGCTGGCTCCTATTGGCAATTTTTCCGTTTTGGTTCGACGCCATCAAATCGGTCTTGCCGAATCCCACAACTCAACTGACGGCGGATCTGTCGCACGACAGTTCAGGATCGTTCGGCCTGGCGGCAACCAAATACAACGAAGGTCATCGATATACGGCCTTTCATTTATATGTAGGCTACATAGCCTACACAGTGGACCGAGACTGCTTGTTCGGTCGGTCGTCACTCTTATCTCCCTGGATGACTTGCCAAACCCGAACGTCCTTCCTTGTGTATTACCCTCGAACTGTGTAAGTCTTCCCGTTTCTTTTTTGCTTTTCCGAGACAGGCGGGCGGCGAGTACCGACATGTCGTTTTTTGGAAGGGTGCACCGAAGACAGGCTGCCTGATGGACACGCTGACGGTGCAGGCCGCGCAACAGGCGGTTTTTTCCTTCGTCGGGTCGAATCCATTTCGAACTGCGGAAGATCCGTCTGCAAGGTGTGTAGACCCGTAGGAAAGCAACGGGGGCTCGCGGAAGCGGCGTTCGCGTGGTATCTGTATGCCGAGGATTATTCGGCATGGATACCACACGGGCAAGTTTGCTGCTGCGCATCAAGAACCAACGCGACGCCAAGGCGTGGGCGGAGTTTGATGCCATCTACCGCCCCATCCTACGGCGCTATGCGAACGCCTGGCGCCTGCCGGAAGAGGAGGCGCAGGACGTCATCCAGAACTGTATGTTGGCCATCCACAAACACATCGCCGGTTTCGACTATGATCCAAAGAAAGGCCGGTTCAGGGCCTGGCTGAAAACGATGGTCTGCAATCGTGTCAAGAACCTATTGAGGGACCGCCGCGAGAAGCAGGCCGACAGCGGAGACTTCATACGAGAGCAGGCGCGGGAACCAGCGCCGGACGAGGAACTCGACCGGATTTGGATGGAGGAACATCTGAAACACGCATTGGAGTGCGTGCGAAGTGAGGTCGACGCGACGACTCTTGACGCGTTTCTTCGCTACGTCATCGAGGAAAAGCCCGTCAAGGCGGTTTGCGATGAGTTCGGTATAAACGCCCAAGCACTCTACAAGATAAAATGGCGAATCACGCAGAGGTTACGCGAAAAAATGACTGATCTCACCGGCGAGGAAGCATAAACCCATGACCGAGTGCCCCAGCGAAGCCGACCTCCACCGCTACCACGCCAAGGAAATGGGCGAGCAGGAGGAGGCTCGCCTTCGCGAGCACCTCGATCAATGCACGAACTGCGCGCGTCGTGACGCGGAACTGGTGGCCGCCCATGACAATCTACTAGGAAACCTGCGGCGGATTGATTTCCAGCCGCCGCCGGAGACCAGTCCGGTCACCGATTGCACAGAAACTCAGCCCGTGGCATCAAGAACCGGGCAAGTACGCCCAACCGTCTCCATCGAGGGCTATGACATTCTCGATGAACTCAGCCACGGCGGCCAGGGTGTCGTTTACCGGGCAGTTCAGAAGTCCACGAATCGAGAGGTGGCGGTGAAGGTATTGCTCGAAGGGGCCTACGCGTCGGAGACGGCGAGGAAACGGTTCCAACGAGAAATCGAACTCGCCGCCCAGCTCCAGCATCCCAATATTATCACGATCTTTGATTCAGGCGTGACCGACGACGGCCTGCAATACTGCGTCATGGACTACGTACACGGACTTCCGCTGCACCGATTCGTCCGGGCCAAGGAATTGGTACTGGATGAAACGCTACGCTTGTTTTCAATAGTGTGCGATGCCATCGAATACGCCCACGGCCGTGGCATCATTCACCGCGATCTGAAGCCGTCCAATATTCTGGTCAACGCGGACGGGCAGCCGAAGATCCTCGACTTCGGATTGGCCAGGACATTGGCGGGCCCGGCCGGTACGGTTGTCTCTTCCAGCCGGGATGTGATGGGTACGCTGCCTTACATGTCGCCCGAGCAGGCCCAGGGCAGGCGTGATGAGGTGGATGCTCGAACGGATGTGTACTCGTTGGGCATATCGCTGTATGAGCTCTTGACGGGCCATTTCCCCTATCCCGTCGACGGTCAGATGGGTGACGTGATTCGGCACATCGTGGAGACGCCGCCCGCACCTCCGAGTCGAAAGTGGCGGAGCGAATCGGGTGTCAAGGGTAAGTCGTCGCATCGCTTCCGCTCCGGCGCATGCCCGATCGGCCGCGAAGTACAGACGATTCTTTTCAAAGCCCTGGCGAAAGAGCCCCAGCGTCGCTACCAGTCCGCCGCCGCGTTCGGTGGCGACGTCACGCGTTATCTTCAACACGAACCGATTCTCGCCCGACCGCCGAGCGTGGCCTACCGGTTGCAGAAGTTCGTACGGAAACGTTGGCTGCCATTGATTGCTGTCCTCATCCTTCTGATTGCCCTCGGTTTTGCCATGTATTTCCGAACCAGGGCAAACCGGGCAAGCACCGCCATCGTTATGCAGACCGCGCAGCGGCTCTATTCAGAGGCGCTACTCGAATCCTACCGCGATCCCGATAAGGCGATCGAGAAATTCGATGAGACCATCGCGTTGATGCCGGATTATCTGGAGGCAAAAATCCAGCGTGCCTTTTTGCTTAAGCGGGAAAGCCGTGCGGATCAGGCGATCGAGGCGGCGCAGACCATTTTGAAGCAATACCCGGATTCTGGCGCCGTCCACTTCCTTTTGTCTCAGCTTTTCCTCACGCGCGATCCACAGCTTGCGGCTCACCATCGGCAGGAAGGCCGCCGGCTTCTGCCAAACGACAAATACTATCTAGCAATGAGCCTCGACGATAACCAAGCTGACGAAGCGATCGAGTTGTTGTCGGAAGTCTTAAACGACGACGGGGGCCACTTCGACGCACGATGGGCGCGGGCCTGGCGGTACTTTCAAGATCGCGATTTTGAGGCCATGCTGGAAGATGCGAAGGTGCTGGTCGCGCTGCATGCGAAGCTCGCGACGGCCTGGAACATTCAGGGGCTCGCCCTGGGAAGGCTGGGTCGGTTATCCGATTCGCTTGCCGCGTACAACCGCGCGATCCAACTGAGTCCCTACTATGCCTTCACCTATCTGAACCGCGCCGATTTGTATTTTAAGCTGCTCCAACCCGAAAAGACAATCGAGGATTGCAATCGTTCCCTCTCGTTGCAGCCGGACGTTTCACTCGCGCACGCCTTGCGTGCTCGGGCCCACATTCGACTGGGTCGGTACACAAGGGCGGAAGTCGATTGCAGGAAGGCGCTCGACCTGAATAATTCGGACGCTTTGGCGTGGCGGATTCTTGGCAACATTCACGCACGCCAGCACAAAATACCGGACGCGCAGGCGGCCTTTAGCACAGCCATCGAATTGGATCCGGCGACGGCCGCGGGCTACAACGACCGCGGACAGCTATTTCATCAACTGCGGCGGTATAAAGAGGCGATCGAAGACTACACTGCCGGTATCCTTCGTGATGACCATAACGCAAGCTTATACAACAGTCGGGCGCTCGCACTTCATAATGTGGGGAAGATTGCCGAAGCCTTGGCGGACTTGAGCCGTGCCATTGAACTCAATCCTGATTTTGCTGCGTCGTATCACAATAGGGCAAGGCTTTTTCGTGTGCAGGGTGATTTCGATCGCGCACTAGTGGACCATGACAAGGCAATTTCATTACACGCGTCGGCGAGCTACTACTCTGGGCGCAGCGTGACGCGCCGCTCTAGTGGAGATACGGCCGGCGCCATTGAGGATATCGAGCAGGTCATTGCGCTCAATCCGGCGGATAGGGCATTGTTCCACCTCTTGTCCTGGGAGATTTATCGACTTTACCCGATCGCCGGAGGTACAAGCCTAGCGTCGGAAGCGCTGGCTGCTGCCGATCGGTCCGCATCGAATCCGTGGGAGAAAACGGTCGTCGCGCACTGTATGGGAAATGCAAGCGAGGAGGACGTGTTGATACTGGCGGACGACAACCACGCAAGACTCTGTGAAGCCCACCATTTCCTCGGCGTCAAGGCACTCGCCGACAGGCGGCGCGACGTCGCTGCGGAATGGTTCCGCAAGAACCTTGCGCTTCATCTTGTAGATTTCCCGGAATACCACCTTGCGAAGATACATCTTGCGCACTTGGATGCCGACTAAACCTTGCTAATCCCAGTCGTGGAGACGCCCACAGTGCCGTGAGTAATGCGAGCTTCACTAATGATGAGGCGTTGGATTCCACCGAAGAGTAAGGGGTCCTAGTGTCATAAACTGAGGCCTTGTAGGCAATGGTCCCCGGCGATTGCCATTTTCATAGAATATGGCCTTTTTGATTTCATCTAGTTCACATTCCCCGATAAAATACACCATGGTCCCAAATGCCTTCGCGGCGCAATAATGCCCCGTCTTTTTGTTCCAGGCGGTTGCCATCTTCTGGGCCGCCTCTTCTTTCCTGCAATCCTCAGGGAGATAAAAGGACACGGTGACTCGATCGATCCGAAACGGAACGCTTACCGAGAACTCGACAGCCGATGGGTTTGTAGAATTATCATCGCCCCATTCAGCCCCACCGGTCACGAAGGGGCCTTTGGGGAGGACGGGCGACTTGCCCGTATCTTGTCGATCCGGTGTCAATCTCGTATCCGTTCTGTTGGTACTGCATGCGGACAACAAGATCAGCATTGGCATGAGTGTGAGCACGTATCTTCTCATCGTTCCGTTCTCCTATACGAAAGAGTCAGTTTCAATTTGTCTCCGGATACATGATCGAGCCCGCGAAAGCGGTGCCGTTCCGCAAACGGCATTTGGCCAGCCGTTGATTCATCAGTTCGTGACTCGAATTACACGACGGAATCCTATGGGGCTTCCTGGGCTAGCCGCGTACCAGCAAGTCTCTTCCGACACGCCAACTTGTCAAGCCCTGCAGGACTAGGACTCCCTTAAGCAGGCTACAAGAAGTACACGCAAGCCGCTACGATCTTCCATGTGACTCAAAGAATCGCCCAGCCGTTCCGAAAACCAGATGCGGCCTTCACCGTACCAAGCCCAGTCTCCGCAACCCATCGTTCACAAGCCTAGCGCGACTTGTCCCCTGCCCCGACGCGCACGAGCATCATAAGAAACTCCCGATTCCCCCCGTGGCCGCGGAGCGGGCTTTCGATTTCGGCCTCAATCGACCAGCCGTCACGTGCAATCGCCGTTTTCACGGATTCCACGACCCCGGCGACTTGCCCATCCGGCAGCACGCCGTGCAAGAGCATCTCCTTCGACGCCTCGTAATGGGGCTTGATAAGCGTCACCACGCGACCTTCGGGTTTGATCAGGCGGGCGGCGGCGGGGAGGATTCTCGCCTGCGGCGTCCAGCCGACGTCGATGGTGACCAGGTCCACCGGTTCCGGCAGGGTGACGTGCATAGCGTTCGTACGCTCGAGCACGACGACGCGATCATCCTTGCGGAGCGTCCAGGCAAGCGTGCCGTAGCTCGTGTCGACCGAGTAGATCTTCGCGGCGCCGCGTTGCAGCAGGCAATCCACGAAGCCGCCCACGTGACTGCCAAGGTCCGCACAGACCATACCGCCCACGTCTAACTTGAATTCCTCCAGCGCCGCCGCCAGTTTGTCTCCACCACGGGAGACGTACGATTTGGAATTTGGTTCAGGCATCCAAGAAAGTAGAACCTATCCCAAAACTCTTTCCGAACCACGACCGTCAGGGAGCGGTGTTTGAAAAACCGCTTGCTTACGCGCGCGGCTCTGTCCCTCCATTGTCGATTCATGCGGTTTTGGGAACGCTTCTTGTTACGAATCGACGCCGCGCACGAAAAAAGGGCGTTGCCACAACGCCCGCCTATCATGCACTCCATTCACCGCCGGATTCACCTTTTCCGGCGGATCTCAATCCTCAACCGCTATTCGCGGCCACCGCAGCGTTCAGGTGACGGGCCAACCGCGACTTCTTGCGGGCGGCCGTGTTCTTATGAAGTGTACCCTTGGCCGCGGTCTGATCGATCTTCTTGGTCACGGTGACCAGCAGTTCTTTCGCCGCGTCGAGGTTTCCGTCATGAATCGCATCCTGAAACTTGCGCGTTTCAGTCTTTAACTTGGCCTTCCGCGCGCGGTTGCGAATGCGATTTCGCTCGTTCTGTTTGATACGTTTCTTCGCCGAAGGCAAATTCGCCACGTGAGCATCTCCGTCGGTGTTGTCGCGTTATTCCAAGCCGCCTAATCGGACGACGGCAGACCATCAAGCTTAGCACGAACGTCCTTGTAGTTGTAGTCCATCTGAAGAATCTTCCCGTAGCTTTCTCGGGCAGCGTCCAGTCCGCCGGTGGCTTCTTGGGAACGACCAAGCCAATAAAGCATAGCTTTAGCCGTATCGTCGTCACTGAATTCATAGTCGGCCAGCGCTGTTTCCAATGCGGCGATGGCCTGCGGGTGGTAACCTTTGCGGTAAAAGCACCGGCCGAGGTACATGCCGCAGCCCGCCCGGTTCTTCAAGTCTGAGCGGGCGGCCTGGAAAACGGGAATGGCGTCGTCGAAACGCCCGGCGTTGAATAGTCGCACGCCTAATTCGTATTTCACGCGATTGTCCGTGGGGTAACGTACGGCGCGATCTTTGAATACCGAAAGGTCGAATCGCAAGCTCGCCAAATGGGCTTGCTTGAGGGACTCTTGATCCCCCGTTTGCCTCGCCTCGCGAACCGAACGCTTGAGCTGTTTCATTCGAATGTCGTCGGCCTGGTGTTTGTGCCGGTAATTCTCGGTTTCCTCGAATTTCGAGACGAGCAGGTCGATCGCCTGCGTTTCGTCGTCCGGGATTTCGCGCCGGGTCAACAGATCGATGAGCTGATTGAGATTGCCGGGGCTCTTTGGATCGCCGCGGTAGGCCGCTTCCGCCTTTTCGATGAGACTCTCCACCCGGTCGTCGGCCTGCTTGGATTCCCGAATGTCGTGCAGGTCCTTCTGTTCCTCCTGGTCCACGATGCTGTCGCGGTAGGATGCACTGTCTTGATACTTGCCACGTACGATGGTCAACTTGGTGGACAGGTCTCTGACGGCGTTATCGATGTTTCGGTCCTTGGGCACGCGGCGGCTCCAGGCATTGAGAACATCCACGCCGAACTGGTAAGTGGCCACCGCCTCGGTGACCTCATTGCGTGCCGCGTATCTGTCACCCAATGCTTCGTACAGCTTGGTCAGATTCTGCAATTGCTTGGCATTGACCTTTCTTGCCCCATCGAGCGCCTTTTTACACACGCAGGCGGCCCAAACGGCGACCTCCTCCGCCCGGAGCCTGCTGGCCGCCTTGGCCATCCCGTCCGCGTAGTCCGCGTTGTCCGGATCGTGACCAAACAGCCACGCGGCGTTCAGTAGGGCGCGCTTCGGGTCCTTGTCGTTCATCGACCGCTTCATGGTGTCTTTGAGCCCGGGTTTTTTCCCGCCGAATTGGCGTCGGGCGACAGCGCAGCCGTGCAGCGGCTTGCACGCCTCCTCCACTGCATTGGGCCAGAATTCCAAGCCGTTCACGTAATACTCGATGGCGTACTCGAATTGGCGTTTTTCACCGAGTTCCCGCGCTCGGCGAAACCACTGGCCCGCCTTGGCCTTGTCTTCCGGCGTGATGACGACGCGTGCGTTGGGGTCGGCGTTCTGATCCGAAACATCAGTCTTCGATTTTGTCATGAGGCGTTGGGAATCTGCCTTGTTGTTGGTTGATCAAAAATCCGGGTCGGCCGGTCCAACCGGTCTGACGTCGGTGTACTGTAAGGTGCACGAGCGTTCACTGACCTTTACAAATACGAAGTCACAGATACTATTGTTCGTATCAGACAGTGTCAAGCGGGGGACCGGATCGTCGCGGCTCCGCTGAATGTGCCCCTGTGGTGTACCGATCGATGATCCTACCCGACCCTCAAAAGCTCCGAATCGAGCTTTACCCCAACCCGGTCTTGAAAAAGGTCTGTGCCCCGATCGACCGGTTCGACGACGATTTCCAGCGATTCGCCGAGGGCATGATCGACCTCATGCTAAGAGCGAAGGGCGTGGGGTTGGCCGCCTCCCAAGTCGGCGTCCCCATCAGGCTCTTCGTTTGTAACCCCACCGGTGAGCCCGGCGATAGCCAAATCCACGCCAATCCGCTTTTTACCGAGCTGACCGGCGCGGCGGATATGGAAGAAGGCTGCCTGTCCATACCGGGTGTCGACGTGACCAAGCGGCGGGCCACCACGGCCGTCATGCAGACTCAAGATGGGCACGGGCAAACTCGGACGTTCACGGCGACCGATTTGCTCGCCCGCATCTGGCAGCACGAGGCCGACCATCTCGAAGGAAGACTGATCGTCGACAATATGTCGGCCACGGACGAAATCACAACGCGGAACGCTCTCAAACAACTCAAAGCGGATTACGCGGCCGCGCGAAATGGCTAGGAGACGCTCGACATGCGCATCATCTTTCTGGGGTCAGGCCGGTTCGCCATGCCGACGCTTCGCTGGCTGGCCGAAAGTGACCACACCGTAGCACTCGTGGTCAGCCAACCGGCAAGACCCAGCGGCCGGGGGCGGCGGATCGTACGAACACCGGTGCAAGCGCTGGCGGATGACCTCGGTCTCGAAACGATCGCCATTCAAGATGTGAATGACCCGGAGTCCGTTCGCGAGCTCTTGGCACAAGACGCTCGAATCGGTCTGGCGATCGACTTCGGACAGAAGATCGGCCCCGCCCTGCTCGACGGTTGGCCCGGCGGATGCCTCAATCTGCATGCGTCATTGCTGCCCAAGTTCCGCGGTGCGGCCCCGATCAACTGGGCGATTGTCAACGGGGAAGAGCGGACCGGATGTACCGTGTTTCGAATGGTCGATAAAATGGACGCCGGCCCGATCCTCACGTCACGATGGACCGACATCAAGCCGGAAGAGACGGCCGACGAGCTCCACGATCGATTGGCGGGAATCGGCGTCGATGCGGTTCAAGCGGCGTTTGAGCTCTTCGCCGGCGAGGACAACCCCGCGGGTACCCCCCAGAATGAGGCTGACGCGACGAAAGCGCCGAAGCTGCGAAAGCCCGACGGCCTCGTCGACTTCGATCAGCCGGTCGCTCGCGTGGCCCATCATATTTGCGGCATGACCGCTTGGCCCGGCGCTCGGGCGCGGTTTCGGGCAGACGACAATCGCTTCGAGAACGTCACGTTGATCCGGGCACGACCTGCGGAAATCACCGCGACGCCCGATGTCTCACCCGGGACCTTAAACGTCAATCGGTACGTCGCCACACGCGACGGCTTTTTGGAGATTCTCGAGATCAAGCCTTCTTCGGGTCGCATCATGGGCTGGGCGGACTTCGTCAACGGTCGCCACGTCGCCGAGGGCGATAGGTTCGTGCCGCTTCTGGACTAGTATCGAAATATGTTACGATGCGCGGTACGACCTTTGTTCTGATCCGGGTAGGTCGGGCTCGGCCGGCTCGGCCCGACATCTGCTAAGTGGACGACGTTCCGTCGGGCAGAGCCCGACCTACTGGATAGATTGCTCGCGGGTGCCCCATTCTTCGCGCAGCGAAGGGTGGGGGACGTGCCGTTGGAGAACGAAAGCGGTGTCTGACGAAAAAGCCAAACGACGAGTCTATATGCTGGCCAATCCCGACAAGCCGGAGGCTGCGCTGGCGATGCACGCCGCGGAGAACTTGCAGGTCGACAACGTCGAGATTGTCGGCTGTGCTGTCGGCATCGATGCGAGCGACGCGGTCAAAGCCGGCGTCGATCGCCTCATCGTATTCGGCGGCGACGGCACGCTCATCGGCGTCGCCCGCTCCTTGGGGACCGGCCAACTTCCCTTGGTCGGGGTCAACATCGGCAAGCTCGGCTTTCTTGCTGAGTTTTCCCCGGACGAGCTGAAAGATTCGTTCGAACGAATCATCAATGACGACACGCTGGTGACACGGCGAATCGCGCTGCACGTCACCGTGCGTCGCAATGGAGGCGTTCGCGATACGTCGTTGGCGATCAACGACTGCGTGATTCACGCGGGACCGCCCTATCGTCTCATCCGCTTGGGCGTCTCCATTAACGACGAGCATTTGACAACCGTCGGCGGTGACGGCCTCATCGTCTGCACGCCGAGCGGATCAACCGCCCACAACCTGTCCGCGGGTGGGCCGATCGTCCAGCCGCGCGTCCCGGCCATCGTCTTGACACCGCTGAACCCCCACTCTCTGACCCACAAACCGTTGGTGGTCGAGAGCGATTCCACCATCGAGATCCATGCGTCCGAGGTCAACGAAGGATCCACAGCGATCATCGACGGTCAGGTCACCTTCCCCCTGCAATCCGGCGACCGCATCACGGTGCGCCGCTTCGAGTCTGATTATCTATTGGTACACAATCCACTGTACACCCGGTCGCACAAACTGGTGACCAAGCTCCATTGGGGGCGCTCGCCCAGCTACGATTGAGGGTCGATCGCCGGCGGGTGCATCCCAAAATGGCTCGATAGGCGCAAAACAAAAGGTATCGCCCCTGGCGGGGCGACGGACGTAAACCACGCATTCTGACCCATGGCTGGCCGCCATAGGCTAAGACCGTTCGCCCCTGATGGGGCTGGGAGCGCATTCCAAAATGGGTGGCAAATCTGCGAACGGTCGTATGCGGGCGTTGTGATGCAGCCGCTTGACAACGTGCATCCATCATCTTTCTCTTGCTCAGTAGCCTACGTCATGCTCGGCCCTTGCGCAATCGCTTGAAGTGGGGCGCGAATTATTCATGATCGCCCCCCGGAATGGGATGCACCGCTGAAGTTGCCGCACACCGGCGCCACGACTACCATGCCCGGCCATGCGATGGATCGTCGATTTCTTCTACCTTCTGGCCGGACTGGCTTATCTCCCGATCGCCCTTTACCAAGTCGTGATCGTCGGCAAGAACCGTCGCGGATGGGCGGAGCGGTTTGGGGGCGTGCGATCGTTCGATCTCAGCAAGCCTCGCATCTGGCTGCACGCCGTGTCGCTTGGCGAGGTGAACTGCACGCCGCTGCTGGTGTCCCGATTGAAAGAAAAACTTCCCGATCACCAGATCGTTGTGTCGACGACGACCGATACCGGGTTCGCCCGCGCCGTCCAATTGTACGGGCGTGAAAACGTCTTTCGCTATCCGCTCGATTTCAGCGCGGTGGTCGGTCGCGTGCTAAAGCGCATCAATCCGAGGGCCATCGTACTCGTGGAATTGGAGGTCTGGTACAACCTTATTCGTATGGCGACGCGCCGAGGCATTCCCGTCGTGGTGGTCAATGGAAGACTGACCGAGCGAAGCGCCAGGCGATTTCGATATATCCACGCGTGGTGCCGATCCATGTTTTCCGACCTGAAATGGGTCGGCGCCCAGGATGAAGCCATCGCCGCACGGTTTCAGAATCTCGGCGCCCATCCGCAACGCGTCGAAGTCACTTCCTCTTTGAAATGGGACACGGCCATTGTGGCGGATCACATAGAAGGCGAGGATGAACTCGCCGCTGCCATGGACATCGACCGAAAGCGCCCCCTTTGGGTATGCGGAAGCACCGGACCCGGCGAAGAAGTGATCATCCTTGATGCCTACCGCAAGCTGTGGGACGACAGACGTTCGACCGAACCTGTACGGTGCGTCCCGGACCCACCGTCCGGTGCCGGCCTGTCCGCTAAGCACGAACTCGCGCCGATGCTGGCTATCATTCCACGCAAACCGGAAAGGTTCGACGAAGTCGCCAGACTGATCGAACGATCCGGTTTCACATGTATTCGCCGCAGCATGTACAAGGAAGATCGTCGAACCGACCCACCGCACGAACCGATCGTGCTGTTAGGCGATACAATGGGTGAATTGCGTAAGTTCTACTCGCTGGCCGACGTCGTTCTCGTCGGACGCTCTCTGGTTCCGATGGGCGGGTCCGATCCGATTGAAGTCGCCGCCCTGGGCAAGCCGATCATCGTCGGGCCCCATACAAGCAACTTCCGACTCCCCGTGGAGGCATTAGGCGCGAAGGACGCGATCCGGCAAGTGGGCGACGGCTCGGAACTTGCCGCGGCGGTCGCATCGCTTCTGGCCGATCCCGAAAAGGGTCGCGAACTCGGGGCCCGCGCACGTGAGGTGGTTGTTTCCCATCAAGGGGCCACGCGGCAAACGATTGACGGGATCATCCGCGTCCTGGGTGCATCTTTCGCGCGGTGATTATACAAACAAATTGCAAACGTCTGCGCGTCGTGCACTCCGGCTGCGTTCGGGGTAGACTTCCAGACGGCAGGCGAGATACTTTCGATGCCTCTCAATAAAAGCGATAGGATCCGTTCGTACTGACAAAATGAACCGTGCCAGGAGTGATGAATCATGGCCAACTTACCCAGCGTTGATTCCCCGCCCAAGGGTGCCGATGTGTATCCCCCGCCCGGCGATCTGGCGGTTGAGTTCCGCTGACATCGACGGTGAAGGCTCGATCGCGATCACACGCCCGCACAGCCGCGAAGCAGGCACGGCCAGCCGCCCCGCCCCCGCG
>JADFIX010000706.1 GCA_022566435.1 Planctomycetota bacterium | reverse complement strand
AGCCGTGGGCGACGCCATGCGCTCGGTCACGCCCGACGACTGCCACGGATTCTTCACCGGATGCGGATATGCCGGAACACATTAACGGGAAATGCTCTAAAGCCTGCGGCTCGGAATATAGAAACTGGAAAACCCTAACCTTCGTCCTCGGTCGACTCGAACGTGTTTTTCGGTTGCCCCGTCGTTCGATAGACCGCTCGCTTCTCGGCGTATTCTTCAGGCGTCATGCCGTTCAGGGAAAAGTGGTCGGGGTCTTCGGCGATCTTGAGCAAAAACGGAATGCACCAGCCGCAACCCGTGCCGGCGCCGAGACAGCCCGTCATCTGACTCGGTCTGCCCGGCCTCTCGCGCCGGCTGTAGTTGATCAGCTTCCGCAGGGAAACGTGGTAGCAATAGCAAATGTCGTCGTCGAGATCCATGGTTACGTAGTACTCAGTCGTCAGTACTCAGTCGTCAGTACTCAGTCGTCAGTACTCAGTTGTCAGTACTCAGTTGTCAGTACTCAGTTGTCAGTACTCAGTTGTCAGTAGTCGGCCGATGACATCGAGAATCGCACTGAAAACTGACAACTGATTACTGACAACTAGCAACTGGCGACTATTCTATGTCTTCCATGACGATCGCAGAGCCGAAGGCCACCAGGTACCCCTCCAGCATGCGGACGACCTTGTCTCGTGTTTTCGGCCATTCCAGGTCCGCCAATTCGTCCAATTCGAGCGGTGTGGCGAAGTAGAAAGACTCGCCGGCCTCGCAATACTGCTCCACCGGCGGCTTGTCCCAGTCCAGACCGGCCGCGCCGAAGCCGCCAGCGACAACCTCAGCCATTGAGTCACCGGTATCCTGGATCGCCTGCTCGACCTCTTCGCTCTTCAACGGGTCGTTTGTCAGAAATGAAACACGAACCTCCGGAACGATCGGGCGCACCGCCACTTCAAGCCAACAGGTCGGTCCCGCTTCGAATCGCAGGGTCAGCGCCGAACCGTCCTCCCGATCGTGACGAGTCACCGAGCCGTAGCGATCGTCGGCCTGCACCGCATCCTCCACGTACACCCGAAACGATTCGATGAACTGTGCTTGCTCTTCGGTCAGTGCCATATCATGAAACTCCCATCGCTTCGTCGTCGTGAATCCGCCCGCGCTCGCCACTCTTCTTTCTTGGATCAACGAGCCGAAGAATCCGCCGGCGAATCCACAAGAGCGGCCAACTCAACATCCGGTGCAGCCGAACGTACCATGGTTTACGATATGATGCGACCAATTCCGCCTCGGACATCAAGTCCGGTCGGGTACGTCGCTTGAGCTTGGACAGATGATAAAGATCGCCTGTTTGACACCACGATCGTAAGCGTCGCATGGGCCACAGTTCACCGCCCCACCGCGCGTCAAGGTACCACGAAATCTGAAAATCGAAAAGATACGGTTTCCCGTCCTCGCCGACGAGCACATTCTCGCACTTCTCGAGGTCAACGTACGCCATCTTTCTGCGATGGATTTCGCCGATCAACGCGGCAAGCCGATCGTGAAAGTCGTCGGGGACACCTTCGCCCTTGGCCAGCGGATGGCCTTCGATAAATTCCCGCACGATGCCGGTTTCCCCCCACCGCTCCAACAGACGAGGAATACCGTCCACGTCGCTCAACCGGCGAAACGCCGCCTCTTCGCGTGAGGCAAGAAACCGTCCGACCCATCGCAGAGGGACGAGCAAGAACGGCGCCTGCCTGCCGACCTTCAAGAGGACCTTGCCGGCGTCCCCCTCGTACAGTGCCGTCACCGCAAAGAAATCGTTTTTGAACACACGTGTGCAACGGTACCGTCGCGCCCCGACGTCGATGTCATCGGGAAGCTTCTTTCGTCCAAGTGCCGTCAAACTGGGAGGAACTTGCCTGGCCAACTCGATTCTCACGTAATCCGCCGGAGCGATTCGCCTGTATCAACCGAAATCATTGTAGTCGGTGTGCAAAAGAGGTCCAATTCCAGCCCGTAGCGACCTTGGCATCCAAAGCAGCCGTAGAGATACCTGTGAAGCGTTTGATCGAATCAGTGTCATTCGGCATCATTCTGGTCGTGGTCGCCCTGCGCCCGCTCGTCGCCGAATCGTATGACAGTGCCGGTAACCCGATAACCGCGGCCCTGGGATCGGTGTCCGATCCTTCGCCGGTCGGCACGCTGGTTTTCGATATGGCCATTCTCGTGTCGGCCGTCGGATGGCTTTTCGCACGAGCGATCGGCTCGCATCAGCTTTACCGCCGCACCGGGTTGGAGTGGGGCTCGCTCATCATCATGCTAGCGGCCATCGTCTCCTGTTGCTTTGCCGGACACAAGCGATTGGCGATCACCGCCACGATCGATTGGCTGTGCTACCTTGTACTGGCGATGGTGTTGGTGCAACTACTTCGCCATCGGTGGCGGCAAAGAGTGCTGATCGCCGCGATTGTCGGCACGGCGTGCGTGCAGGCCGTCCAGTGCTTCGACCAACACTTCGTCGGCTTCGAGGACACCTGGGCGCAATACGAAGAAATAAAAGACGAGTTTTGGGCGCGGCAAGGCGTCGATCAGGACTCCGCCAAGGTGGAATTATTTGAGAACCGTATCCAAGCTCGTGAGTCCAGCGGCTTTCTGCCGCACAGCAACCTGACAGGTTCTTACTTGATGCTTTGCGGACTCGTGGCACTGGGCGTCTCGGTATCCGGCTTGCGACGATCAAGGGATTTCAAGAGCGTCCTCGCGCCGGTCGCGTGCGGCGTGGTCGCCGCCGGCATTCTGACGGCGGTGCTCACGACGAAAAGCAACGGCGCCATCTTGGCTGGCGTCTTCGGCCTGGCGGTGTGGCTGTTGATTCACACAGCGCGACGCTGGATCGACTCACATCGCACCCGCGCATTGCTGGTTGGCTGGGCACTCGCTGCGATCGGCCTGTCATCCACGGTAGGCTTGGGGCTCATGAACGACCGTCTGCCGCACATGTCGCTGACATTTCGGTGGCAGTATTGGAAAACTTCGTCGCAACTCATCGCCGACCACCCTCTCGCGGGTGTCGGGCGCGAAAACTTCGGCAGACACTACCTGCAATACAAAACCATCGACAGCCCGGAAGAAGTTTCCAACCCGCACGACTTGCTCGTGCAAGCCGCGGCGGATTGGGGCCTACCGGGATTGACCGGATTGATCGTGGCCATGATCGGCGTGTCGCTGACGTTGGCACGTCGCCCGATTGATCAATCCGAAGCCGGCGGTCAGAATCGAACAACGGACCGCCCCCCACCGGAGATAGG
>JADFIX010000705.1 GCA_022566435.1 Planctomycetota bacterium | reverse complement strand
AGGTTGAAACACAGCGAAAGGAAGCCGCCGAGAAGATTGCCGCCGACAAGGATGCGGAAAAACAGAACGCTGAAAACACCGATGCCACCAAAGCGCTCGACGAACGACTTGCAGAACTGAAAAAAGAGGAAGCGTCGGTCGGTGCCTCCGTGCGCAGAACGATGATCACCGTGGCATTGGAAACCCCGCGGATCACACGGCTGCTGCCGCGCGGAAACTGGCTCGACGACAGCGGCGAGATCCTGCAACCCGCGATCCCGGAATTCCTCGGACAGATCGACTCGGCGGGCCGACGAGCGACGCGGCTCGATCTGGCCAATTGGCTCACGTCTTCTGCCGACGACGGAGTGGGCCTTTTGACAGCGCGGGTGATGGCGAACCGGTTCTGGTATCTCTGCTTCGGAAGCGGCTTGGCCCGTGTGCTGGACGATTTTGGTGCACAGGGCGAGCCGCCCGTGTACCCGGAATTGCTCGATAACTTGGCGGTCGAGTTTGTCGAAAGCGGTTGGGACGTCAAACACATGCTGAAACTGATCGTGATGAGCCGCGCGTATCGCCAGTCGTCGGCCGAAACGCCCGAGCTGGGCGCCCGCGATCCGCTCAACCGGTTCTACGCCCGGCAGTCGCGGTTTCGTCTGCCGGCCGAGATGGTCCGAGACACCGTGCTGGCCGCCAGCGGCCTGCTCGTCACGCGGCACGGTGGGGCCAGCGTCAAACCCTATCAGCCGGCCGGCTATTACCGGCACCTCAACTTCCCGACTCGCAAATACACGCATCACACCGACCAGCGGCAGTGGCGGCGGGGCGTTTACGTTCACTGGCAACGCCAATTTCTGCACCCACAGCTCAAGGCGTTCGATGCTCCCAGCCGCGAGGAATGTACGGCCGAGCGCCCGCGGTCGAACACGCCGTTGGCGGCGCTGGTGTTGCTCAACGATCCCACGTTTGTCGAGGCGGCCCGGGTTCTCGCCGAACGCGCGCTGAAAGAAGGCGGGAATTCGTTCGACGCGCGTCTCGATTTCATCTTTCGCCGCGCGCTGTCGCGAACCCCGGATGAAAGGGAACGGACATTGCTCGCGGATCTGCTCGACGACGGCCGGAAGCAGTTCCACGGCAGCCCCCAAGCCGCAGGATGTGATTTTCTTGACAGTATCTCCTACCGACCTAGCATAAATATAGAGCCGGACCGAATCGACGGCCCGGTGCGTGGAGGGCAACGCCGTGTTTACCGGTATTGTGGAATCGATCGGAACGATTGCTGCGTCGCAGATGGTCGGCGGCGGGAGACGTATCGACATTGAAGTCGGTGCGCTCGGCGCGGAATGCGCGATCGGAGCCAGCGTCTGCATAAGCGGTGTGTGCTTGACTGTCGCCGCCCGCGCCCCCGGCATGCTCGGCTTCGATGTCGTCACCGAAACACTCCAAAGGACCACCCTCGGAGAAATGCGCCTTGGCGACAAAGTCAATCTGGAGCGGGCGCTCCCGGCCGACGGACGATTCGACGGCCACTTCGTGCAGGGCCACGTGGACGGCACCGGCACGGTGGAGCAGGTCACGCCTTCGGGGCAGGAATCCGTGGTGTGGATTAGACCCCAGTCGCCCCTGTGGCCCTACATGATCCCCAAGGGCTCCGTGGCCATCGACGGTATCTCGCTAACCATCGCCGAAGTGAGAGACGGCGCGTTCTCGACCGCCCTAATTCCCACGACTTTGGCAGTCACGACCGCCGCCTCATTGTCCGCGGGGCGCAAAGTCAATATCGAAACGGACATTATCGTGCGAACCATCGTTCATCGCCTCTCAACCATGCCGTCATCCGGCGGGCTGACGCTGAGCAAGCTTCACAAGGCGGGCTTTGCATGACATTCGGTTCGCCATCACGACCTGAATACCCGTTGTCAATGGACTGCGCAAAGCCGCTCGTCGGCATCACGATGGGTGACCCGGCCGGGATCGGTGCCGAGGTCATCGTCAAAGCCCTGTCCGATCCTGATATTCGCGCGATGGGACGTTTCGTGATTCTAGGGGTGGAAGACACACTCGCGGCCGCGGCGGATGAATCGTCCATCCGTCCGTTCTGGTTTAGTGTACAGCGTGATGCGCCGTTGAAAATCGACAGCGGTGTCGTGGTGATGGATTTCGACGAATACACGGCCGGTCACTGGATCGTCGCCCGTCCGACTGCGGAAGGCGGACGGGCGTCCATCGCATTCCTCGATCACGCCATCGAGGCGGCGCTCGCGGGAAAGCTGGATGCGATCGTCACGGCACCCATCCATAAAGAAAGCTGGAGTCTCGCCGGTCGAAAGGAACCCGGGCATACGGAGAGACTCGCGGATGGGTGCAGTGCCAAGAGGGTCACCATGGCGTTCGTCGGCGGTGGACTGGTCGTCGCCCTCGCCAGTGCCCATACGGCGCTGTTCGACGTTCGCAACAAGTTCACCATCGGGCTGGTCTTTCAGCCGATCGATCTACTCGCCGCCGCCCTCGAGAACTGGTTCGGAATCGCCGAACCGCGTATCGCGGTGGCCGCATTGAACCCCCACGCCGGCGAAAACGGTCGTTTCGGTGACGAAGAAAAGAGAATCATCGAACCCGCCATACAGATGGCACGAAATCACGGAATTGCGGTCGAGGGCCCGTTCCCCGCGGACACCTTGTTTACGCCAAAACGTCGTTCCCGATTCGACGGGATTGTCGCCATGTATCACGACCAGGGGCTGATTCCCATCAAGATGCTCGCGTTCGACACGGCGGTCAACGTGACGCTCGGTCTGCCGATCATTCGTACGAGCGTCGATCATGGAACGGCATTCGACATCGCGGGCACCGGCGCCGCTGATCCCGGCAGCATGAAAGAAGCCATTCGCCTGGCATGCCGCCTATCCAGAATATCGTCAGCCACGGAATGGCCGGCGCCCCAGGCGATCGGAAAGAACTCCTGACACGTTCCAGTCGACGTGCAGGAAGAGGGATCGGACGGAACGGCGAAACTCGGCACCACGAACAGTTCTGAGAGGAACTGGGTCTTCGGTCAGCGGATCGCCAGGAGAGGTACTAGGAATGCCGGAATCGAACGAGAATCATAAGAGTGTCCGACGCGCGGGCGGACAAGCTGCTGTCGCCACGATTCTCACGCTCGGCGGTCCGATCGCGTACATTCTGCTTCTCGAAAACGCCCGGATGCGGGCGAGCGGCGCGCCGGCCTTTGGACTGATGGCGGCGGGCGCCGCCCTGGGTCTTGGCGCCATGCTGCACGATAACCGGTGGCGGATTCGATTGGCCGGCGTGTTCAACATCGCCC
>JADFIX010000704.1:2208-3305 GCA_022566435.1 Planctomycetota bacterium | reverse complement strand
CGACATCGGACTTACCCTGCAATACGAAGACAAGATCGCGGCTTTCGAGGCGGCCCGAAAGATATAGAACTCCCTCACCCCGACCTTCGGTGTCCCCTCTCTCTTTGGGAGAGAGGCTAGGGGTGAGGGTAATAACTCTCCACTTGCTTCGCAAAGTCGGTCTCGAACCGCTGCATCCGGCCCTGGCGCACCTGCTCTTCTAGGGATGGCCGTTGCACCGGCCGTGGGTTGGTGGGCGCGTAGCCAATTACTCCCTCTTCTTCCAGGGCGGCCAACTCTTCGTCGCTATGCCCCAACAACCCCGAGAGGACCAGACTGTTGTGCTCTCCCATCGTGGGCCCTGCTTTGCCCGGTACCGCCGGGGTGAGAGACATTTTCCAGGGCCTGCTGGCGTAGGGCAACGGCGGAATCCCCGTGGCCGGGTGATGGGGCACGACCTCGTAGAACTCGCGCTCCCTTAAATTGGGGTCGAACAAAAGGTCCTTGCTGTCCAGAACGGCCCCAGCCGCCACTCCAGCAGACGATTCTTCCTGAGCATCGGCTCGCGTCATACACGCGAGATAAGCGAAAACGGCATTGTTGAGCAGCGGAAAGTAGTTGTAAGCGTCCACACTACCCAGCCCCGCCGCGGCCAGTGTCGCCACTGAGGGGCGCATGGTCTCTGCGATCCATTTCGCGCCCTCGCTACGGTCTGCCATCATCTCGAGTGCGGCGGGGTAGTATGTCTGCGTGTTTCGGCTTGCATACTCGCCGCCGAGACTGCCATCCGCATGGACGAAATGCGCCAAAAACGCAAACGAACGCTTGAGGGAGTCAATTAACTCGCCGGCACCGGTGAGATCCAAGTATCGCGCTAGGTAGAAGCTCCCGTGCGTCTGATAACCGGGATCCGCCCCACCGTATTCGTCAAACCAACCTTCGTCCGACTGATGGTCGAGGATTTTCCCAAGAAAATGGCGACCACGATCCTCAAAACGGGAATGGCCGCAAATACGGTGGGCATGGGCCAGCGCCCCCGCCGCAGCCGCCAAGTGGTTCGACAAGAACCCATGTCTCTCGTCATGGACGCATAGCCAGTTCCCTGCTTGCTCCAGCGC
>JADFIX010000704.1:0-2198 GCA_022566435.1 Planctomycetota bacterium | reverse complement strand
GAGGATGCCGGCAATTGTCCGTCGAGAAAATGGAACGCCTCTGAAAGATAGAAAGACGTAAAAGCTGTGGCGGCCAGCGAATGTTCGTACGGATAGGCTTCGTCGAAATCGCCGGCCTTGCGCTGGATCTTCGCCCAGTAGTCGAAGCCGCCGGCGATCCATCGCAACAAGCGACCATTTCGGTAATACGGGTTGTTCGGGCATTCCGTCGCGTACAGAAAGCTCAGGATGCACAATCCCTCCTGAAATCGCGCACCGGTGAAATCAGTAAATTTCCACGCCCAGTAGGTGCGGTCCATACAACCCAACGTGGGGCTCAGCGGTTCGCGGTCCATCAAACCCAGTACCCTCGGCGCTTCGCGCAGAATGGCCTCCAGATAGACCGAACCGGGCAGGTGCGCCACATCCTGATCGTCGCCGGAGACGATTTGCGCCGCTCGCTCGACCGTGTGACCGCTCACTGCGATGACTCCATCCCCACACTCTCAGCCCGAACCTCGGACGTCTTACCCGACGTGTCACCTGTGTCATCAATCCAGGCAAGAAACGGCCCGATGGCCAAATTGTCGAGGCGAGACGACATATACGCACGTACCGCATCGTGGGGCGTGCAGACGATCGGCTCCTCATGCATATTGAAACTGGTGTTCACCAGAACCGGGATATCGGTCATTCGCTCATAATGCGCGAGAATGCGATACATGCTTGGGTTGATATCCTCGGTGACGCATTGTGGCCTGGCGGTTCCGTCCACGTGCACAACCGCCGGGCACGCTGCGCGAGTCCAGTCCGTACACTTGAGGATAATCGTCATGAACTTGCACGCATGCTCCAGTCCTTCCGTGCCCTCGAACAACTCCTTCGCCCTCTCAGCCATGACGATCGGGGCGAAAGGCATGAACTCCGTCCGCTTGAGGCGATCATTGAGCCACTTGTTCGCACTGGGATCGGAGGCCCGATACAAGATCGACCGATTGCCAAGCGCCCGTGGCCCGAACTCCATCCGCCCGTTGAAGCGGGCGATGACCTTGCCTTCCGAAAGCCGCGCCGCGATGGTCTTCTCGATTTCCACCTCCCTCGAATAGCGCAGGCCCGAACCGGCGACCTCCCGTAACGCGGCCTCCATTTGCTCTTCTGAAAACTCCGGACCCCAGTATACGGAATCGAACGGTTTCGGGTGGGTTTGAAGCAGTTCTAATACGGCGCCGACCGAAAGTCCGCCATCACCCATGTGTGGAAAGATGTAGACATTCTCCATCCCGAGCCTGCGGTGCAGATCGTCATTCACCTTGACGTTGGCGAACACTCCGCCGCAAAGCGCCAGGTTCTTTAGCCCGGTCTGCTCCGCATAGGGACGAACCACGGCCGCCATTTCCTCCTCGAGAATCAACTGGAAGACGGCGGCCACATCCTCGCGTGGGAAGCCGTCGAGCAGCTTTCGTAGCGGTGGTTTGTAGTTTCGATATTGCAGGGCATCGAAAAGGCTCTCGCCGCCCCGCATTTTGCGCAGGGACAGACCGCGAATGATTCCTTCCGAGTAGTATCGCTTATCGAGGGCAAATCGCGGTCCGGATCGTCGGATCGTCGAGCGCACCCGGCGATAGAGTTCTTCGTCGATCCGTCCAAAGCCGCTCAGACCGGTGATCTTCCCTTCGTGGCGCCCGCCGCGGAAACCCAAGACCTGGGTGCAAGCCGTATAGAACTGTCCGAACGAGTGCGGATAGGGAATCGATGCCAGACGCTTGATTCGTCCGTTTCGCCCTTCGGAAATCGTCATGGACACGTCATCACCCACGCCGTCGGATGTCACGATCAGGGCATCATCGAACGGTGCCGTGCGGTAGACGGCCGACGCGTGACATTGATGGTGTTCCACGAAATGAAGCCTGGGCTTGATGCCGTGTTTCTTCCGAAGGTAGGACATCACCGAGCCGTACCGGGCCGCACGATACACGTAGAACAAACGATAAAACACCTTGCATAGATGAGGAAAGTAATCGTTGATGCCGTGATAATCCAGGACGTCCTTGACTTGCCCGCTCGCAGTGCGTCCCAACAGACGCCACAACGGGAGCCCGGAGATGACCACGTCGGTGATGGCCTCGGGCCGCACGCCCCCCACTCTTAGCACTTCTTCGATGCTACGCACCGGCGGATACTGGGTGGAGAACTTGACGCGATCGAGCCGCTCTTCGCTG
>JADFIX010000003.1 GCA_022566435.1 Planctomycetota bacterium | reverse complement strand
TGACCCGTCCGACTCAGCCGTTTATCAAGAAACTGATCGTCGAGATGGGCGGGCAGAACGCCATTGTCGTCGACAGCGACGCCGAACTTGACGGCGCCGTGCAGGCCATTATCGAATCCGCGTTCGGCTTCGCCGGGCAGAAGTGCAGCAGTTGCAGCCGGGTCATCGTTCTGCAAGAGGTACACGACGCCCTTCTCCAACGGCTGAAAGACGCCGTCGAGAGCATCGTCATCGGACCTGCGGAGGAGCCCGCCACCATAACCGGACCGGTCATCGATCAGGCCGCCGTCGATTTCTTCCAAGATTTCAATGAAACGGGACGCAAGGAGGGCCGACTCGTCGTCCAGGCGACATTGCCCGCGAGCTGCGAGAACGGATTCTTCGTCTCGCCGACCGTTTTCAGCGGAATCGATTCCCATTCGGTGTTGGCCCAGGAAGAGACCTTCGGCCCGCTGCTCGCGGTGCTAACGGCCAAGACGTTCGAGCAGGCGATCGAATTCGCCAACGGCACGCGCTACGCCCTTACCGGCGGCGTATATTCCAGGAGCCCGGGCAACATCGACTATGCCGCGCGGGAGTTCGCGGTGGGCAATCTCTACATTAACCGCCGAATCACTGGGTCTCAGGTGGACGCACAGCCGTTCGGCGGATTCAAGCTGAGCGGCACCGGGGTCAAGGCGGGATCGCCCGACTACTTGACTCATTTCATGGATGCCCGTTGTATTACGGAAAACACGCTTCGGAGCGGACTGGTTCCCAACGAACAGCATTCCGAGGTATGATGGATTGCAGGACAGGCCCGGGATCGCCTTGGCCGCTTTGTCAGGTTCTAAGGAGAGAACGAGATGATTACTGAATCGTTTTTGACCAGTACTTTATTCAACGCCATCCTGATCGTCTTGTTGTTCCTCGGGCTATCTAGTTTCTTTTAGAGAAACGTGTTTCTGGGTGCCATGGTCAAGCGCAGCGCCGCCATGTGGGCAATCGATCGCTCGCCGCAAACGCGTGTTGAGTCATGACTTCTGCGGCGACACTCGGCTTCGGCGGAGGCAAGTCCCATGTTTGAAGCGTTCACCGATGCGGCTCGCATTGTGATGGCGTTGGCTAATAGAGAGACGCAACGGCAGGATCATGATCCAATCTACGTCGCCCGTATTCTTCTTGGAATGATGAAAGCCGAGGCATGTATCGGAGGTCGTGTGATACTAATTCCGACACTCGGGGACCGACAGCCTAATCTAACACTACACCGCTAAGTTCTCGGCCAGTGGCAGGTGCGACAATCTTTCAATTTCACGGCGATTTCGCGTAATTTCCGCAGGGCGCGTTGGCGGTGCCTGCGGCGCGCAAGGGCGTTGCTCTGCTGAGTGCGTTTCAGTTGGGCGCTGATCGTCAGCCAGTCGAAGAGAGCATCGTCCACGCCGGCTCCAGACGGAGACCAAGGTCCGGGTGGCGGTGCGTACCTGGCGGACGGTGAGCTCTGGGTTTTTCCCCCCGATGCTTCAGGCAGAACTCGGCCAGGAACAGGTGGCTGAGGCAGGTCAGGATCAAGTGTCGTTGGATGGACACGTATTTGCGCACCTCGAAATGATCCATCCCCAACTCGCTCTTGGTGTCCTGGAAAATCCGCTCGATGCGCCAGCGGGAATAGGCCACCAGAAGCAACACCTCCGTGGACGTCGACTCAGAAGCGTTGCTCAAAAAGAACTTCACCTCCTTGGGATGCAACATCGGTCGAACCACCAACAACAGATTGGGGCGCGAGGGCAGACCCGCTTCATCCTTGATCCAAAACGCCATCCGCTTGGCCTCCACGACCATCGGACCCTTTTGCCCATCCTTCACATGGTACTGCACCCACGGGATCTTCCGCAGCAACGGCGAATGACCGTGAGTTTCAGCGCATCCGTAATCTTCTCGGAAATCCCACGTTCGAGAGTCAAGATGTCAGTGACTTCACGGTCGAAACGCTCGCCCCACAATTGCTGATGACTAGCTATTTCTTCCAGCGCAACGCCGGAATGCGGTGTTTCGAGATATGACACGGAGTTCGGGAACGCTTGTAAGACTGTTAATCACGCTTTCAGCTATGCCGTCGCAGAGGAACTCCGCATCCGCGTCGCCGCCATCGTTTGCAAAAGGCAGAACGGCCAAGGAATCTATCGCGGCGAAATCTACGACGCGTGGCGTAAGCTCGGGCGATGTACTTGAATCGTCTCGCGGACGCCAGAACCATAAGCCGGCAATCAAGATCGTTGCGATGACACCGACACCGATCCAGAACTCGCCGCGCCTGATCGGAGCGGACATCGCGGAACCGGAAGATGTTGAGGGCGGAGTCAAAGTAGGAGGCACAGCGGAAGTCGCCGGTGTTGAGATGGATTCAGAGAAATCGCCACCCGAATCCACCTCCTTCCGCAGTGCACGTAACTCGTTGCGTATGTCTTTCGCCGATTGGAAACGCTGCTCCGCATCTTTTTCCAGGCAGTGCTCGATGATCCGACCCAGGTGTCGAGGTAGCACGCCGTTTAGCTCGTGCAGCGGACGTGGTGTATCACGAAGAATCGAAGACGTAATGCTAGCGGAGTTCTTTCCTTGGAATGGACGCTGCCCCGTCGCCATTTCGTAGAGCATGACGCCCAGCGAGAACAGATCCGTCCTGTGGTCTACGGGTTCGCCCTGTAACTGCTCCGGCGACATGTACGGTACGGTACCGAGAATCATGCCGCGACCTGTTAGCGGAGCCGACATCGTGACGTCATCCGGCGAAGAAGCGTCTGGACCGGCAGCCGCTAGCTTCGCCAGCCCAAAGTCGAGCACCTTGACGCGACCTTCCTTGGTCACCATGACGTTGGCGGGTTTGAGGTCGCGATGAATCACACCCTGCCCGTGAGCGGCTTCAAGTGCCGCGGCAATTTGCTTGGCAATATCGAGAGCATCCTCAACGGCAACGGGACCACTCCTGAGGCGGCTTCCGAGCGTTTCGCCCTCCACGTACTCCATAACAAGGAACCGAGTCCCATCTGAATCGTCGAACCCATGGATCGCGGCGATGTTGGAGTGGTTCAGAGATGCAAGCAATTTCGCTTCACGCTCAAAGCGTGCCACCCGCTCTTTGTCTCGCGTCATCGACTCGGGAAGAACCTTGATCGCGACTTTTCGATCCAGCTTGGAATCAGTGGCAAGGTAGACCTCACCCATCCCGCCCGCCCCGAGGGGCGAGAGGATTTCATACGGACCGAGATTCGTACCTGCTTCCAACGCCATCTCTCATATCAATTCTGGAACAGGCCGCGGGACCGCTCGATTATCCGGCAGAAGCCGACAACGGCAAGCGAGGTGGTAGACACGGGTAGGTGAGGCAACGTCCCCGGCAGGGTTCGAACCTGCAACCTTCGGCTTCGGAGGCCGACGCGCTATCCAATTGTGCCACGAGGACCAACACCGCCGGAGTGTAGCGCAAGTGCCAAATCTGTCAAGCTAGACCCAATCAACGAAACCAGCCTCTTGGCCGCTTCTGTGTTTCCCGATCGGTCCAGGAACGAACTTCTCAACACTGCAAACGTCGAACCCCACACAAGAAAAGATAGATCGGGTCCCTCATGACAGGTCCCCAAAAGCCGACCCTAGGTCGAGCGCCTAGCGACGCCCGGAATCTGTGCTTTTTCGCTCGCGGTCTGGCGGCTTTTTGTTGATAAACACCGCGAAACACCCGCTGCCGAATCCAACGGTCCGCGCCGGCGACAGCCCTGAAACTGCGGCGGACCGACCCGCAGACCCCGCTTCAGTTGGTCTGCCCATCGTCCGATAGGAAGGGGAGATGTTTTCAAGTCGGCGAGGAATCCCGCGCGATGATGTCTCGCAAGGATGAAACGAAAGCAGCATCAGTCGGGGTTTCGAAGATCGATCACGTGGCAAAAGAGCATCTGCCCAGTCGTCGTACCGTCGTTCGCGGCGGTTTGCGACTCGCGTTTGCGGCGCCGATTCTTTCGACTTTTTTCGCCGCCCAGGCGTACGCCGCCAATTACAGTTGCTACGCCGATGGGCATCAATGTAACGACCCAGATCCGAACTGGGAGGAATGTTGCGACACGCTGACGTGCCAAGCGGATGGCGGCTCGCCGACCGGTTTCTCCTGTCAGCCGTAGCAGCAAGTCCGTAATGAAAAGTCCGCCGCCCCACTGCGTGCGAGAACGACTCACACGCACCGGCTGGAAACGGATACGAAGTTGAACGAAATGGACAGTCGAATGGAATCGGCAAATACAAAGTTGTGCGACCGGAAAGAGTCGCCCGCCTTGTCGAACAGGCAGGTTCGTCGGCCAGATCTGTCTCTGTACGAAATCGACGACGAACTGCTCATCTACGACGAGACGTCCGGCGATACGCACCGTCTGAACGGTACGGCGCGGTTCATCTGGGACAGATGCGATGGAACGCGGGACCACGGGGCCATCGCTGCCGATCTCGCCGACGTGTACGACGTATCTCCATCCGAGGCAAAGACGCACGTGGAGCGATTCATGGCAAGCCTTCAAGCGCAGCGACTATTCATGACGGCCGACTGAGCAAAGGTGGCAATGACAATGGCGAACCGCGACACGAACCAAAACGTCATGCATTTCTCAATCGGCGACGTCAACGTGTCGCTCACCACACCGATCCGCACACTTCGGCGGCAATATTCCGAACTCTACCACGAGTTTCAGGTCGAAACCGAGCAGGATGACGCCGTCCGCGTCACCGTCGTTCCGAGCCGCGTCTCCTTGAAGCACCGACGCACCTACCGCATTCGAGTAAACGATCGCGATCGCTTTGCCCCCTCGCGCTTCGATGAAGTGCTACCGTACGTCGAGTGGGGCGTGAACTGGGAACTGGCGGACGTCCAGCCGCGATTCCTACAGCTCCACGCGTCGTCCTTGGAATATGACGGGCAAGGCGTCATCTTTCCTGCCGCGTCGGGTAGCGGGAAATCGACCCTCGCACTCGCACTACTAAAAGCTGGTTGGCGCTATCTGTGCGATGAGTTCGCCCTGATTGACGCCGATTCATTACGCCTGCATCCGTTCCCCCGAGCCATCTGCATCAAGAGAAGCGGATTCGAAGCCGCTACGTCCATCGGTATCAAAGTCAGCAGCGCCAGACACTACCACAAGGGCACAAAAGGACCCGTCGCGTTTCTCAATCCGCTCAGAATCCGACCCGGATTCCTCGGTCGCGTATGCCCGGTTCGGTTTGTCGTCTTCCCGAAGTACGTACCCTACGCCAGCCCAACGCTCATGCCAATGAGCCGGGCGGAGGCCGCACTCGAACTACACCACGTCTGTTTCAATTTGTTCGGGTGTCGGGCACTCGGTGTGGATGTTTTGACCGGCGTGATCCGCCGCGCCGCGTGCTACCGCCTGATCAGTAGTGATCTAACTGAAACCTGCAATTTGCTAACCCGAATGGTAGAGGAGTCGAAACATGAGCAGGCGCGTTGCGCATAACGACGTACCGCACGACCTACGTGCGGCCGGCCGATACGCTAACGGCGTAAGCTGTATCCCCGTTCTGCGTGCCATGGGTCCCGGCGCGCCGGGATTTGCCCGTGCCTGACGACCCCACGGGCAAGCTGGCATCTGCCCATACAGCGCTCGGTAGTTTCCGCCACCTTGTTCGAGAGGTACCGCGAGGCTTGCGTTTGATGAATAGTGAAATGACAACACTTTCGCCGTGGCTCGCCGGAGAAATGAACTTCGCCGCGTGCGATCCGACCACCGACGAAAAATGGCGGTCCATCGTCGTCGGCGCCGAGCGGACAGGATTGGCGGGTCTGATTCTGGAAAGATGCCGAGCCGAGCGCGTGTCACTACCTGAACAAATGGTCGAACGACTGCGTCGAGCGGCCACCGCCGTCGCGGCCACCAACCTCCATCTTCAGAAGGAACTCGCGAGAATTCTCACGGCCTTTCATCGAGCCGGTATACCCGTCATGCTGCTCAAGGGTGCGGCCCTTGGCCCTACGATCTACGGCAGACCCGATCTCCGCCCCATGGGCGATGTTGATCTACTGGTTCGCCCCGAGCACGTCACGGACGCGCTGGCGTTATTGTGCGCCGACGGCGCTCGACGAGGCTTCGAATTGATTCGCGCGGACTTCTTTCCCAAATATCACTATGAGGTGGAGTTCTTCACTGGCGGGCCGAGACCCGCGCGCCTCGATCTGCACGCCCGCCCTTTCCGCCCTCTGCGCATCGCCCGAACCATGCCCGACGATGCACTGTGGACCCACGCACTTCGTATATCGATCAACGATGTCCCGGCTTGGATGCCGTGCCACGAATTGATGTTCGTCCACCTCGCCGCGCACGCCGCCTTCCACGGTTGCACCCGGCTGATCTGGCTCTATGACCTTAAACGTGTAGTACGCACAGTCGGCGAGGAAATGGATTGGAAAATGATGACCGACGCCTGTCGCCAATGGCGTTTGTCACACGCCGTCCATGACGCCCTTTCGAAAGCGCAAGACTTACTTGGCTCGTTCTTGCCAAATGAGGTTCTGGAGACCCTGGCGTCGCATGCGACGAATTGGCGGGACCGACTGACTTTGGCACAAGCCCCGCGCGACGCGGCCAGCCCGACCGCGCACTTGGTCGTCGATCTACTGTGCACCTCAGGCGTGAAGTTTCGACTCGGCTACATTTGGGCGTTCGCGGTGCCGGATCGGACGCACTTGGCCGGGCTGTACCCCTATCGCCATCTCGGCTGGCCATTGGGCGCTCATGCGTGGCGCTTGGTTCGCTGTGTGTTTCGCGCATTGAGTGGTCTTGCGGGCTCGTTTCGCCGGGTCGGTCGATACTTGGAAGTACGACTCCGACGTAGACCGATAGGAAGCGATGCCGTCGGCAATCGCTATTCTCCTGCATAGTAGTGTCATGACGGCACCTGACGCTCGTACGACAACGACAACGCCGCCCCGCCAAAACCCGTCCTGTTCCTTGGGCCGATAATCTTCTACACCATGCCTGACTCGCATCCGATAAACAGATGAAGTCATGCCGGAAGAGACGATCACCCGCTTCCGACGGCTGCGAGCGACCGGGACTTCGATTCGGAATATCACGAGCAGGAAAGCGAGCCCAAATGCCGAGTTGGCATGAGCATACCATCGCAGTCATCATGACCGTCAAGAACGATCCCGTCGGCTGCGCCACGACGTTGAGTTCGCTCACCGCACAAACCCGACCCCCCGATGAGATCATCGTCGTCGATGGCGGCTCAACCGACGAAACGCTCCGCCTTATCCGTCAGTACCGAAGCAGTCTACCCCAGTTGAGGGTCATCGATTCTCCCGGTTCAAACATCGCCCACGGTCGAAACGTCGCGGCCAGGGCGGTGAGGTGCGATATCATCGCCTCGACGGACAGCGGCTGCCGCGCCGAACCCGACTGGGTCGAGAACTTGCTGAAGCCGTTTATGCAGGACGCCAAGGTGGAATTCGTGGCCGGATTCTACAGAGTCGATGCCCATTCTCTGTTGGAGCAGGTCGTCGGGCTGGCGACGATGCGCGGGCAACTCGACCCCGTTTGCACGAAATCCTTCAACGCCTCGGCCCGATCGATGGCACTCACCAAGGCGTTGTGGACCCGCGCCGGCGGATGGCCGGAATGGCTCCACTTTTCTGAAGACACCCTCTTCGATCACAAAATTCGCAGCATGAACGCCGGCTGGTATTACGCCGGTAACGCCGTCGTGCACTGGCGACCGCGGCAGACGTTGGGCGCCATTGCGCGGCAGTTCTATCACTACGCCACGGGCCGCGGCCACACGAGAATCGACGCCGCGAGCTATATATACGACCTGCGAAACGCGGTGTTCGTCGGCTTGGGTCTCGCGTCGTCGATCGTCACGCCGTGGGCCCTGTTTCCGCTGATCGCGATCACGCTCTACTTCTACGTCTGGCGGTTTCACCATAAGTGCGTGCGCATCGCCCGCCACACCAAGCGGTGGGTGGCGTATCCGCTATGCCTTTGCATCATGTGGGCGATCGTGGCGGCCAACATCGCCGGTTTCACGGTCGGAACCGTGCAGCGCCGCCGCGATCGGAAACGCTTCCAAATAAGCATGGATACCTATCTTGCGGGCGTGTGACGTGCAGCACGCTCGCCTATCGCCATGTGCCGGCGTGACGAGGTCGCGACGATGATCGGCAATGAAGGCAACACTTCCCGCCCCCCGAAGAACTGGCTCTGTATTGCCTACGCCTTCCCGCCTATCCAGCGAAGCGGCGTACATCGCACGCTTGGATTTGTACGCCATTTGTCGAAACGCGGCTGGAATGCCACGGTGCTGACCGTCAATCCAGGCGACGAGCCCATCGACAAGGCCTCGTTGGAACTGGTGCCGGATTCCGTCGATGTGATTCGCACGCCGTGGCATGATCTGATCGCACAGACGAAGCGTCTCCTGCGTATGGGGTCGGGAGCGATGCCGGAAGACGCGCCGATTTCTGAATTCGGCGTGACCGAATCCCGGGATGCACTTCGAACGATGCCCCGACGCTTTCGCGATTGGGTATCCCGACTGATGACCACGCCCGACTCGCGGCTCGGATGGTACTGGCCGGCATGCCGCGCGGGAAAGTCGATTCTGCAATCGCGGCGGTATGACGTGATCTACTCGACTTCGCCCTACATGACCGCCCATTTGATCGCCCGGCGACTCAGCCAACGCTCTGGCATCCCCTGGGTGGCGGACTTTCGCGACCCTTGGCGGGACAATCCCTTCCGCGAGCAGCCGTTTTCGAGTTTGAACCGGTGGGATGCGTTTCTCGAACGCGGCGTGCTACGCCAAGCCGATTACATGGTCTGCAACACCCCGACCATGCGTGCCCGGTTGTGCGAGCGCTTGCCCTTCGTTGCCGAGAAGTCCACCGTCATTATGAACGGCTTCGACCGTGATTGGCTCGTCGACGTGAAGCCGAATCGCCCAGGCCCAGCAAACGAGTTCATTCTGACACATGCCGGTCAGTTCTATGGCCGGCGTAGCCCGATTCCGCTGTTCCGCGCCCTTCGCCGCGCGATGGCAAGCCCATCAATCACCGGACGCCGCATCCGTCTGACATTGATCGGCCCGGGTCAATACGACGGCGTTTCGCTAGAGGAATTGGCGCGGATGGAGGGCGTGGAGAATCACGTCACAATCATCAGCCCCAAGCCGCATCGCGAGGCACTATCCCTCCTCGCAGGCAGCGACGCCGTGCTTCTGATGGGATCAAGCGGACCGGGAAGTGATCTGCAAATACCCAACAAGCTATTCGAGTATCTCGCCCTGCGTCGCCCGATTCTTGCCGTCGTCGCCCCCGCGAATCCGTCGGTGGAAGTGCTCGACACCGCACAGGCCGATGCCATCGTCTGCGACCCGCAGCAGCCCGATTCACTCACGAACGCACTCGCGCGTCTCATGCATTCCAGCATATTATGCAGCACCCGCCCCCTATGGCGGCCGCTGATGAATCGAGGTATCTCGCCCGGCAACCAGCACGCAACAAGTGAAAACCACGAAGCCCCTTTAAGTGCAAATTGCGAAGCGCCTCCTCCCTCCCCCCTTCCCAAGGGGGGACCGAGGGGGGTTCTTCGAGCCACCGAAACCGCAACGGCCATCGCCTTGGTAGAACCACCCACCAACAATCAACCGCAACCAAACGGCGCTTGGCGAGGCGTCAATCAATTCGACCGCACCCACCGCGCCGCCGAGCTGGCCACCATCTTCGACTTGGTTTCGCAAACGCCGCCCCACGAGGCGATGGCACGCGGAATCGAGTGTCAGTCCACGGTGAATCTCGAACGCGACGATCCAGTTATGGGCAGGGCCCCCGCCGATAAATCGTAGAACATTCGGCTTCCACGTTACGACCGCCCCTCTGCGATGAGAATCGTTTCCTTCAGGTCGGGAGATTTCCCCACGTCGGTCGGCCATGGATTCTCAATTGGCACCTAAAACAACTCGAATGCGCGACATCACGTCGACGCAAGCAACGCGACGTCACCTCGAAACGAGACGGCCTACGCGACCACTCTTCTTCGTGTCTTCGTGGCTTTGTGGTGGAAAACGCTGTTTGCACGCGCTGATAAGCAGCCATTCGCACGACAACCGACGTATACGTACGAAACCGCCGCCGTTTACTTGTCACCGAGCAAGTGCGTTTCGGATGGCTCGTCGTCGCCTGGACCGATCTTCTGTCGCCAGGCCGGCCGACGCCGCTGACTGTTCGAAAGAATCAACGCCCGGCGGACACAGCTCTCCTTGTCACACATCGCTCTTTCCAAATTCGAGCGGTGGCGACAGGCGGTGTCCGGCATCGGCGTGTCCCCGTCCGGCGACACGGTAGCCATTCTCTCATCGGGATCTGAATCGTCGATCAAAGGCGAATTCGAGCGACCGGCGTTCGCCGGTTGTCGATTCTCAGGGGCCGTCACCATGGATGGCCCATCCCACGTCTTTGGTCCGGTCAAAACCGGTGCGCCCGCCGGCGTGAAGCGTGCCACCCAATACGAAGCAAATGCCAGCAGAATGGTCGCGGCCACGGCGTAGCGCGCCGGCCGCCACCACCAGCGCGGCCCGGTGAGAATCTCGTCCAGTTCCTCGACATCGAGTACATCCACTCGCCCGGTCAATTCGGCTCCGGCCTCGATCGCCGCCATGGCCTGCCGCCCCGCACGTTCAAACAGATCGGGCGGCGGATCGGCCTTTCCCAATTCGCGCAGCGCGCCGGCGGCGTCCAGCAGTCGGTCGGCCAGAGCGCGGCAGGACTCGCAGCGGGCGAGATGAAAGCGCATCGCGTATGAAAGCTCCCCTTCAGCGGTCGATTGTTCGTCGTCCGCCAGGGTGGACATGACCCACGGCTGCTTCGGGCATGGACCTTCAGCCCGGTCGCTACTCACTAACTCGGACATGACTCGCTTCCCTTACTGAGCATCTCGCACAACCGCACAACGGCGTGTCGCCGATAGACCCGCGCGGTGGCCGGATCGATGCCCAACGTTTGACCTACATCCTCGTACGACAGCCGGTTCAAATCGCGAAGCACGATAACGTTCCGCAGATGCGGCGGCAACGCGGCGATCGTCTCGCGAAGTGCGGCGAACCGCTGCGCTGCCGGCTCGCCGCCGCAGGGATCGTCCGCGATCCCGTCTTTCGTTCGATGCGCCACGATACGCGGCCAGTGTTCCTGTTGCCGCTTTCGCGACCGGAGAATCTCGATCGCGATATTGGCAGCGGTTCGAAACGCATAGGCCTTCTCATTTCGCAACTTCTTTCCGAGTGGACGGGTAATGAGTTTGCAAAAGCAATCCTGATACGCGTCCATCACATCCGCTTCGCGCCCGAGTATCCGCCACAGCATGCGGACGATGCCGGGCCCTTCGCGTTCCATGAGCCGCGCGACCCGGTCCTGCTCATCCTTGCTGAACGCCTGCGGGCCGACCGTTGCCGAATCCGGCTCGGTCTGCGACTTGGGTCCCGGCGCGTGCGTCATCCGCAAAGACGACGGACTCGGCGTTGTTTCGTTAGCGCCGCGTGATTTTTCGGTGCGTGCCGGACGTTGCATAATTCCTGGCGATCCCAGAATCGACCTCTTCGGCCAATTGTAGCGTGCTGGATGAGGAACGCGGCATTCGACAGCCCGGCGGATTCGACCTGCGCTCCTCGGTTTCGCCCACAAACGCCGTTTTGGGCCGTTCTCAGCCATTCGGAAACCTCTTGAGCCAAGCACCTACGAGAATCTATTTATTACGGACCAAGAAATGCCGTTTCCCGTGCGATGGACAATGCCCGCGTGCACCGATAAAACTCCGAAGGGCCGGTTTTCGCACGTGCCAGCAGGCTGAGCCACTCTTGCGAGTCCGAGGATCCCGGAGAGAAATCAACGATGAAACGGACGACAATACTGCTCGTCATGGCCGGGCTAGTCGCACTTGGCGGGTGCATGGAGTCTCGCTATCGCGCCTACTGGAAGAACAAGGCGGCTCCGGATTTCCAGTTGAAAGATCTTTCAGGGCAATCGGTCCGACTGAGCGATTTCCGAGGAAAACCGGTGTTGCTCGCCTTTTGGGCACACGGGTGACCGCCGTGCCGTGCGGAGGCTCCGCACTTGAGTCAGCTCGCCACAGAGCACGCGGACGCAGGTCTTATCGTTCTGGCGGTCAACGTTTGGGACGAGGACAAGCGTCAAATCGAACGCTTCGTTCGAAAGGAAAAACTCGCCCAACGGTTCCTTCTCAACGGCAGCAAGGTCGCGAATTCGTATAAATACCCCGGTGTGCCGACCCTTCTCTGGATTGATGGAGCGGGAATTGTGAAGGATGTGGAATGCGACTTCGGTGGACCGGCGTCACTCGCGCGGCGAACCGATCAGCTTCTCCGCAGCTCCGGCAAGAACTAGAAAGCGCGCCAACGGTTGCGGCAAATTGTCAAGATCGTCGCGAATGCGTGTTTACGTTCGTGCCCCCGCCTTCTTGCGTTTCGCTGTGACGAACTCCTTGGCATCAAGATAACGCAGGGCCGCTTTGATGCCCTCGCGATTTGCGGAGAATCGATGACCGGTAATATCCCCGAGCGCATTGGCAGCCAATCGTGCGACCGATCCGCCTTGCTCGAGCTTCGCGGTAACGAGGCGTAAGCCGCTGTCGTCTCCGAGCTTTCCCAACGCCGCGGCGGCCGCAAGAGCCACGTTCTCGACCTCATCCCGCAGCATCTCTCGCAGTAAGTCCGCCGCCTCGTGCACCCGGCCCACCCCGACCGCGAACATGACGCGCTCGCGCACTTCCGGATTGGGATCGCTCAGCAGTGCCACCAGCGCCTCGCGTGCCGTCCGGGTACCGATATGGGAGAGCACGTCCACCGCCTTGAGCCGGACTTTGGCGTCACCGGACATGGCCAATATGACGACCGTGCGCTGGGCTTCCACCGACGGGCGGTCGATCGAGGCGATCCCGGTCAGTGTCCGCATCGCGGATTCGTTCTTCTCCACCATCGTTTCCCGTTTTCTCAGGATGGTATCGACGGGGGCTTTGTCTACGGGGGGTTTCGCAACGGGAACAAGCAATTCCGCCAATTCTCCGAGCGCCATCACGTCGGTGGGTATGCGACTCTGTTCTTCGCTGATTCGTCCGGTGAATCGCACGCCGATTCTGTAGGTCTCGACGTCGTCCTGGCGACACCAGGCCACTTGACCACGCACCCACACGGGCTCCCCGTGCACGCAAATCTCCACGCAAAGAACCTCACCGCGGTACATGGGATGGGCCGCGTAGAGGCACATTCCCGTCCGTGAAACGTCGTGGACCGGGGCACTGAATTGAGAGGGCGAAGTCGTCACGTTCGTCAGGCGACCGGCGTAAAAACACTTGACGATTGTCGTGCCTTGGCACGCGAAACGCGTCGGTCGTTGGTGGACGCTCTTGGGCACCGGAGGCTTGGGACGATGCTCGTGCCGAGTGGATAGCTCATCCATTTCCATCGACTTCATATCCCGCTTGACCATCCCGTCCTCACCCCAATAACGCTGGAAAACGTATATCCAGCATTCGAGAAGGTCGGCGTCAAATTGCTTGCCTGCCTGTGTCGCCAAGACGTCGTTGGCCTTCGGCGGAGAAAGCGCCGCCCGATACGACCGTTGGCCGATCATGGCGTGAAACGAATCCACAATCGAGAGAATCCGGCTTCCGGTGAGAAGATCGCGACCGAGCACGCCGAGTGGATATCCCTTTCCGTCCACGCGCTCGTGATGCTGGATAATCATCTGGCGAATCGGCTGCGTGATATTCGGCGCGTCGCCGATCAACCGAACGGACTCGATGGGATGCTGGTGGATCAGCTCCACCTCCGATCGAGTCAGGGGTGTCGTTTTGTTCAGGATTTCCGAATCGATGGATAGTTTGCCGAGATCGTGGAACAACCCGGCGAATCCAAGCGCCCGCAATTTGGAAGGTTCCGGCCCGTACACCGTCGCCCCCAGCACGATGGCCAGTGTGGAGACCGCGAACATGTGGCTGGCGGTCGAGCGTTCGTGACCGGCCATCTGTACGAGATAGGCCGCGACCAATGGGTCCTCCAAGACCGACTCGACCATGCCGTCCACCACGCTCGCCGCGCGATCCGTTCCCATTTCGGAAATCGGCTCATTCATGTAGGCCGAAGCGACCGACGTGGCCGTGGTTTGGATAATCTCCGCTTTGTCGGTAGACGGTACCTCCGGATCTCTCAGAATGTCGCGAAACTTTGCCTCCAGAAGAACCTGGCATTGCGAAAAGTCTTCTTTTCTCAAGCAGAGCTCGGTGACACCGTGCTCCGACATTCGAAGGAAATCCGGATCGGAAAGGCTGGTGTCCACAGCCCGATAGAGAACGGGGCCTTCGTCCATAGTCCCTGGCAGAAAGACTTCGAAGTCGGCGCCGTCCTCCCGGACCAACGCACGCACGGCCGCGGTTGATACTTTGACAAATCCTAGTGGATCGCCCATGGACCCTTATCTCCTCTTCATTCAGGCTCTTCTTTAATATGGAATATGTGGGCCGGGCGAGGTAGAAATTTCGATCGTTGGTAATACCAAACTCACGGGACCGATTACGTCAATAGCCCGCTTCGGTGCGCGCAGGTCGTTCGAATGCTTGTATTATAGGTCGATCCGGAAAAACGGGTGCGCCCGACCGGACCGATAAACGCAACAAGAAATTGTGAAATTCGGGAGTGACCTGTCCCGGGAAGGGCAACGATGCCTGGTTCTTCGGCGGCTTGGCCCCATAACGACTGACGATTCGCCAAGCGCTCGGGACGAAACAGCCGACCCTTTCCGACACAATCGCCGTTGCGAAGGTGCGCCCGACACGACGGACGACGGACTAGCCCCGCGCCTTCGTCGCCAACATAGTGCGAACCAGATCGATCAACGCCCGCCGGTCAATCGGCTTGGAAAGAAAGTCGTCCGTGCCGCACTCCGCCGCCCGTTCGACATCACCTGTTTCGTTCAGCGCGGTCACCATGACGATCAGAATGTCGCGCGTATTCGGATCGCTCTTGATCTTCTTGCACACCTCGAAACCAGACATCTTAGGCATCATGATGTCGAGCAGAATAAGAGCCGGTGACGCCTCTTCGACCATTTTCAGCGCCTCGAGGCCGTTCGTCGCCGTGACCACGCGCACATCGGGAACGCCCTCCATGTACACTTCGAGAAGCTCGAGGTTTTGCGCGTTATCGTCGACCAAAAGGACCGTATGCTGCGCGTCGCCGGCTCCGTCTTCGTATCCCATCTCTATCTCCGATCTCTCAATACGGCGGGCGGGAAGGAAAACGGCATCCCTGGATACGCCCGCAGAGGTCCACGCCGACGACGGCCGACGCCACCCGGGTCGACGAGCCGAGGCACTCGCAATGCCCTGAGCTGTGTAGGCGGCTCAACATCGGTCCGATTATATCGGCCGCAGGGCCAACGGTCACGCGCATCGCCGGCGTCCGTCTAGGCTTGGCCCATTGTGGCAATCAGCCGAGCGCCTTCTAGACCGGCCCCCGCCGGCAACAACAAAATGCCCTGACCCAATCGGACCTCGGAGAAACCGTGCGCCGGGAATTCACCGCGACGTGTTTCGCCATTCGCGCCAACCCGTTGAATCGCCCCGGCATGTTCAGTATGATGAGACGAGTGCGAGGTGGAGGGCATTGAAATTCAGG
>JADFIX010000703.1 GCA_022566435.1 Planctomycetota bacterium | reverse complement strand
CGATCATTGAGACGTAGGCCGTAGAAGATCGGCCAGTCGATTCTCGGGGGCGCGTTGCCCATATAGCGTTGTTTCAGGCGCATCGCGTGCAGAGAACTGGCGAGGCCTTTGGCGAAGTCCCCGGTAATCAGGGGGTCGTCCGTGGGAATGTGAACCCACTCTTTTTGCCCGAACGCTTCGGCGGCAAACGGTTGAAACGAAGCGTCGAATGCCTCCCGTCCGCAGCAGGCGGTCACGATCAGCGTACCGCCGGTTTCCAAATAAGCCTTGAGTGCGACCTCGTCGTCGACCGGCAGTTTCCCGAAGCGATGCCCCGTCAGCCACAGCACATCCACGCCGCGATCCGCTGCGTGCGACGCGGTCATCGGGGGCAGAACGGTCAACGCGACGCCGTTTTGCGCCGCCAGGATACGCGCGAGATTCGGTAAGGCACCGGGCTCCGCCCACCAGTCGCCGCCGTGCTGAAGAGTCGCGACCTTGGTGATGGTGGGCCCAGCGGTGGGCGGATCGAATTCGTCCGCCTCCCATCGAGTACGAAGCGGTCGATAGAAAGTCGCGTAATTCAGGATATTGCCGGCCAGCGCGAACCGGCGTGGCCGGCTGTTTCGCAAGTCCTGATGCCATGCACAGCACGCACCGCCGGGCAAAAGGAAGATACTCGTACGACAGCCATCGTCGAAGCCGATACATTCTTTATTGGGTTTGACGTCGTTCAGGATGTTCCAGACTTCGTGCGCCTCATCGAGTGGACCGGATTCGAGATGCGGAAAGAGCCTGGTGAATAACTCTTCGCTGCCTTTGGTAAACGCATCCCGCGAACAGCATGCGACCGCGAGCACGGTGCCGCCGTTGTGAACGAAGCTGCGCAAGCGGTCCTCTTGTTCCGCCGTCAGCTGTGGTGCCTCGTGCCCGTTGATCATCAAGACGGGCGCGCTGTTGATGTCACCTTTGTCGCGGTCAAGTTTGACGAGTTGCCAGGAGAGCGGCTGCTGGATTTGCTTGCCGTACCAATCGGTCAGATGATCCGCATCGCGAGGATCCAAGTTCCATTGGCTCGCATCGCCATATTCGAGTTTGCTCAGCACTAGCGGCGCACGCATGTCCGCCAGGGCGAGAAGTGCGTAGCAGGTGTCGAGCACACTGCCGCTAGAACCGGCTTGCCGGGCCCACGACCCATCCGCGAGTTGCATTCGAAGGAGCTGCGAGGCAATCGCGCTTCGCCACTCGCGCCTTTCGAGTCGTTTCTGCCCGGTGAGGCGATTTGCGCGATTCAATCCGGATAGATAGTAGGGAACGGTGGTGACGATGGGGTGGTCAAACGCGGCGACCTTCAGGCCTGGCACCGCGTCCGCTACGAAGTTTTCCTTCAACCATGTCAGCGCGCCTTGCGACGCTTGCCGAATCGCCCGCGTCTTCTCAATGTCCTCGCCGCACTTGGCCTTGAAGCGACCGTTGAACGGCAGTTCAGCGTTGAGGTAGCGATGCTCGTAGATGAGGTCGAGCGCGGACAAGGCGTCGGCCGTCGTGCTCCCGAATGACACCTGCCCGGCTACAGTCGCTTGGTCGTCGGCTAAGAGCCCATATCCCCACCCACCGTCCTCGTTCTGATTATTCAGCAAGCGCCGCTCGGCGCTCATCCAAACGTTGTTGGCGACTCTGACGCCGGCGTACGCGGCTTCATGGAGGGCGCGAAGCGCCAGTCTCGTATGAAAGACGTCCGAAGATTTTTTTTTGCCGCTCGATGCCGAGGTGACACCGGATCCCCAGGCACCTCGTTTGACCTGATGAAGTTGAAGAAAGTGTACGTCATCTTCAATGGCAGCTTTGAAAAACGCCTTCCCAATCGAACTGAACAGCAACAGTCGGTACGAACGGGCGAAGACAGCCTCGACCTCCTTTTGATCGAGTAGTCGACGCAAAGCCCGGTCAATGCGGCGATCGTCGGGACGCACACCGCTTCGATAGAGGGCATAGACGGCTAAGGCGGTAAGATCGTCGGCGTAAGACGTGACGGAATTGGCGTCGCGCCAGCCCCCGTCGGGCGCTTGCCGTCGCAAGAGGTACTCCACGGCCCGATGGTCGGCCCACGCCACATCTTCACTTGAAATCGTTGCTTCGATCTTGTGGTGGGGCGTGGAATCTTTGGCGTCGCTGCGCTCGCCTCCCTCTTGCGCGATTGCTACCGTAGGGATTGCAGTGATCAATAGTGGTAAGCCAACGCGTGCCCAGTTCGGAACGAGCGGATGCGCTCCCTGTGACCGTGTTCGCCCGACGTAATACCCCATTTCTTCATGCTAGGGCGGTTGCGGTATGGCGTCAAAAACAGCCCGGCCGCACGATTTCCCGCCAGGATACCTTAACAACGCACCGCCGAACACGTCCTCGTTCCGGTACGAATCGCAACGATTCGGCGCGCATCGCGGATTCTGGAGGATATTCGGTTTGGATAATCATGGAAGCACGGAAGCCCGGCACGACGTGAGGGCATTGGTCGAGGGTATTCTCAACCGCGGTCTGACCTCGGGCGCGAGCGACCTTCACTTCGAGCCCACAGACCGCGGCATGTGCGTTCGCGCCCGTGTGGATGGCCAACTCGTCGATTTCGAGTCGATTCCCGATGATCTGGCGGAAAACGTGGTTTCGCGACTCAAAATCCTCGCTTCACTACTGACCTATCGTGTGGATATCCCACAGGAAGGGAGCTTTCGTTTTAGCCCTTCTTCCCCCGGCGACGACGAGGCACCGGATTTGCGGGTGGCCACGTTTCCCACCATACGCGGCGAACGCGCGGTCGTGCGAGTTTTCCGCGCGCAGGCGAGCCTCCAGTTGCTGGATTCGTTGGGCCTGGCGGAGGAGCAGGTGGCCGTCTTGTCGCGAGCGGTGGCCCGGCCTGTCGGTTTGATCGTCCTGTCCGGTCCCGCCGGCAGCGGCAAAACGACGACCCTGTACGCTTTGCTCAGGACCCTGCGCGACAAGCATCCCCAGCGAAGCGTGATCACGCTGGAGGATCCCGTCGAGCAGCGGATCGACGGTGTCACACAAATCCAGGTGAATCCGCACGGTGAACTGAGCTATCAGCGTTGCATGCGATCGTTGTTGCGGCAAGATCCGCAGGTCCTTCTGCTCGGCGAAGTGCGTGACAGTCAAACGGCATCGCTGGCGATCGAAGCGGCGCTGACCGGACATTTGATACTGACTAGTGTCCACAGCGGGTATCCGGCGGAGACCATCGTCCGTTTTCATCCTGTCCTTCAGTCTTTCAACTGAAAGAGCCGCTTGAAGGCTTCCAGAAGTTGATGCGGGATCCCATGGCGGG